>JBBSKE010000119.1:0-9452 GCA_038256595.1 Tepidiformales bacterium
AGCTGTCGAGTTGCAGCTCGTAACCGCTGGCTGCGAGCATTTCAAGTTCGAACTGCCGAACGACACCCGGTCCGGCGCCCTGGTCCAGCACGCGAAGCACGCCAAGGAGCATATCGAGCACGCCGTCCTGCTGGCCATGGTCCGCGACCAGCCGGTTCACCAGCTCCGCGCAGTACATCGCCGCCGCCCCCTGCGAGAGGTCGTCGCGCACGCCAAGGAACGGCTCGATGGTTTGCGCCTGGGTGAGGACATCGAGCGAACGGCCGCGTGCGACCAGCAGGTCCGCATACACCAGCGGTTCGAGGTGCCCACGCATCTTGCTGCGCATCTTGCGAACGCCCTTGGCGATGGCGTCGAACTTGCCCAGCGGCTCCGCGTAGATCGTGAAGATACTGTCCGCCTCGCCGAGATTTCGGCGGCGAAGGATGACCCCATGGCAGCGGTAGACGCGTGGCCGGTCGCTCATGCCCCCCAGTGTAGAGGCCGCGTCGCCGGGTGTGTAAGACGGAAAGTGAGGCGGCATGTACCATCGGCGCACCGAAGCCGCTAGGGAGACTAATATGGCTGACCAAGGCTCGCTTCCGCAGATCGCTGCTCCGGTAGAGACGACTTCGCCCGCACACATAAACCTTGCGAATAGTTTGGTTCCTTTTCCGGGACACTGGGATGGGCACCTTCGCATCAATACTGAAAATCTGTTCAAGGCTCAGCTATACGACGAGGCAATCCGAGATGCGACACTACGTCTAGAGACGAGACTACGAGAACTGTGCGGCCTCGGCCCGGAGGTTTACGGACTTGACCTTGTCAATGCTGCGTTTCGCGTAGATGGCGGATTCCTCGAACAAACAGGATTGGTCAGGACCGAGAGGGAGGGCCTGCAGTCACTTTTTCGTGGAGCGGTCCAACAAATTCGAAATCCTCTTGGCCACAGACGGCTCGGAAGCAACCCTTTCGACGCTTTCGATATGATTTCTGTTATCAATTACCTGCTAAGTGTCGCTAATCAGGCAGTACTAACACGGTACGTGTATCCTTTTGTCGGCCGTTGGTCTTCTATGGCGCGGATAATTGAGAGCGTAAATCGGTGTGATATCAATGCCGATGGAAAGGAAGAAATACTGGTCCTGATGCGATGGAGCGACCCAGAGAAAGGGCCTCATAGCGGCATGATGGTCCTGAATAGCGATGGCACCGATTTGTTACGTGGCGCGATAAAATCCGTTCAATCGGACATTGTTAACGCGCCGCTATTTGAGGACATAGACGGTGACGGAAACCGTGAGGTACTATTTTCTGCGGGTATGAAAGTGGACGGAATCTGGCAATGGCGGCTTGTCATCCTTGATTTCGACGAACAAACCGAAGAATTAAATGCGTACGCGTCGGCGGACGAGGAAGTCTTGAGCTGGGAGGTGCCCTTTGAAATCTTAAGGCCAGCGAACGTAGAAGGATTCGCTGTGGCAGCAATGACTCCTCAACGAAGTCTACGGTTTTGGCAACTCAAGGATGGACAGTTTCGGCCTGTCGGATCCGCGGCCCCGCTCTAGAAGTCGACCCGCCCCAGGAGCGCGCGCGAGAGCGTCACATCGTCTGTGTATTCGAGGTCGGCGCCGCTGGGCAGGCCGCGGGCGAGCCGGGTGATGCGCACTCCCAGCGGCCCGACCAGCCGCTTGATGTACATCGCCGTCGCCTCGCCTTCGAGGTTCGGGTTGGTCGCCATGATGATTTCTTTGACCTCGTCCGTGCCCAGCCGCGTGAGCAGTTCGCGAATCGCGAGGTCCTCGGGGCCGATGCCGTCCATCGGGTTCAGGACACCGTGGAGGATGTGGTAGAGGCACTTCAGCCCGCCCGCACGCTCCAGCGCGAGCACGTCCATCGGCTGTTCGACCACGCAGATGGTCGAATGGTCGCGCCGCTCATCGGTGCAGATGAGGCACGGCTCCTGCTCGGTGATGTTCCGGCAGATCGAACAGAAGACGATGCGCCGCTTGACCTCGAGGATGGCCTCGGCGAGCGCGGTCGCCTCTTTGTCGGGCGTGCGGAGGACGTGGTACGCCAGCCGCTGGGCCGACTTTGGCCCGATGCCAGGGAGCTTGTGGAATTCGTCGATGAGCCGCGAAATCGGCTCTGGCGTGGATGATGAGCCGGCCATCGTTGGTCCCGGCCTAGCCGAGACCGAGCGCGGAGAGGTCGAGCCCGCCGGTAATCGAACCGAACGACTTCTGCTGGATTTCGTTGGCGCGCTCGGAGGCATCGCCAATTGCGGCCATGATCAGGTCCTGCAGCATCTCGACATCGTCGGGGTCCACCACGTCCGGCTGGATCGTGATGCCCGTAATCTTCTGGTCGCCGGACATCTGCACGCGAACGGCGCCGCCACCGGCCGTGCCTTCGACACTCGTGTTGGCGACCTCTTCCTGGGCCTTGGCGAGCATCTCCTGGGCCTTCGCGAGCGGATTTCCGCCGCCACCACCGGCTGCGCCAGCGCCCAGTCCGGCGCGCAAACCGCCGCCGCCCGCAGCCGCTGCTGCACCCGGGTTTCGCCGCAGATACCGGTTATTGCCACTCGATTTTGCCATTACGCATCCTTCCCGACGGGCTTTGCGCCCAAGGCCAGCGCGGCCTCTGCTAGATAGCCGCTCTTTTGCGGCCGCTTCACCGATGCGGCCGCCGCTTTTTCGATTCGCCGCACTTTCAATCGTACAGGCCGTCCGAGTATCTCGCTCGCGTGGTCTTCGACGAGCGGCCGGAACGAAGTGCTGATTTCGTTCATGTGGATATCGAAGAAGAAACCGAGTTCGATGTCCTCGTCGCCGATCGCCATCACTTCGCACGAGCTGTTGAGGAAGCCAGCGGCCCGCGTGTTCACCGCGCGAAGGCGGAAGCGCAACTCGCTGAGGAACCGCTCCTCGGGCGCGACCACTTCGTCCGCCGCGGCCTGGCCGGAATTGCGCGCATTTCCCTGGCCGCCAGCAGCTGGGGCGGCCGCTGGCCGGGCTGCCCGCGCATCAGTCCCGGCGGGCGCGGCGACTACGACCGACGGGGCGGGAGCGCCGAGGATCGCCGTCGCGCAGGCCACTTCGAGCGGGATCGGGCTGGCCGGGTCGAGACGAAAGTCCGCGCGCGCCAATTCGGCGATCGCGTTCGAGATGAGCCGCACCTGCACCGGGTCCGCCTGGCGATTCCGCGCCGCGGCGAGCTGCCGCGTGCGCAGCGCTTCGATCACCGTGCGCGTGAACCGGGCGATATCGATGCCGCCGTCGCCAACTTCGCGGGCTATCGCGAGGGCGCCGGCGAGGTCTTCCTGTTCGAGGGCGTCGGCGAGCTGGCCGCTGCGCTCGTCGTGGATAAGCCCCAGCGCTTCGAGGACATCGTCGTAGGACGGGTTCGCGCCGTACTGGGCGACCACCTGTTCGAGTAGCGTGACCGCGTCGCGCATGCCCCCGCGCGACTGCAGCGAGATCTGCGCAAGGCCCTCTTCGGAGATGGTGTAACCCTCTTCGCGGGCGATAAGGGCGAGCCGACCGACACTCGCATCGGCCGGGATGCGGCGGAAATCGTACCGCTGACAACGCGAGATGATTGTCGCCGGGACCTTGTGCAGTTCTGTCGTCGCGAGGATGAAGATAGCGTGCGGCGGCGGCTCTTCGATCGTCTTCAGGAGGCCGTTGAAGGCCGCGTCCGTGAGCATGTGGACTTCGTCGAGGAGATACACTTTCCGCTTCAGGTCGCTCGGAGAGAACGCGATCTTTTCGCGCAGGTCGCGGATGTCGTCGATGCCTCGGTTGCTGGCGGCGTCGAGTTCGATCAGGTCCAGCGCGGTGCCCGCGAGAATTGCCGTGCAGGCAAAACACTTGCTGCAGGGGTCGCCGTTCACGAGGTCCGGGCAGTTCACCGCCCGAGCGAGGATGCGGGCGGTCGTCGTCTTCCCGGTGCCGCGCGGCCCGCTGAAGAGGTAGGCGTGCGCTACCTGGCCGGACGCCAGCGCGTTCCGCAGTGTGGTGATGATGTGGTCCTGGCCGACGACTTCGTCGAACCCCTGGGGACGCCATTTCCCGTAAAGCACAGTCTCGACCCCGCGCGTTCGCTAGCACCCAGTATAGAACACCTGTGCCGATTCAGGGCGTCGCCTCATGTCACTCTTCGAGCGCGTTGAAGATGTGCCAGGTCGCATTCGAGACCGCATCCCAGCCCCAGCTGCGGTCGCTGAGGATGGCGAGGATGTAGGTGCCGGATTCGGTCGCAATGAAGGCGACATCGTGGGTCGCGCCCGGCCAGGTGCCAGTCTTGTTGCCGACCTTCGCACCTTCCGGGGCGCCGCTGGGGATGCCCGAGCGCGTCTCCTGGTCCAAAAGAAGCGTGCGAACCTCCTCGGCGGACTCCTTCTTGAGGCCCTTGCCGGTCGCCAGCGCTTCCATCAGGAGGGCCATATCGGCCGCTGTCGTGGGCAATTCCTCGGTGTTCACGCTCGTGCCCGTCAGGCCCAGCGATTTGAGCGTCGTATCGATTTGCGAGTAGCCACCGGCGAGCCGGATGAGCGCGACCGCCGTCGAATTGTCCGAGTGCGTGACCATCGCATCAAGGGCTTCTTCGACGCTCACCGTGCCGGCGCCATCGATGGGCAGGTCCCAGGCGGTCCCCAGGTCCTCCGCGAGGTCGGCGTCGGTGAGAACGAGCCGGTCGGACCGCTTGATCGTGCCCGCATCGAGCTGTCGTTCGACTTCGTACAGCACGGCGAGCTTGAACAGCGAGGCCGAATACCAGGTCTCGTCGCCGTCGATGGCCGCCGTGGCGCCATCTTCGAGGCGGATGAGGGCGATGCTCATGCCGCCGCCCTGCGAGTTGACCGCGTCGTACAGCGCCTCTTCGAGGTCCTCGTCCGGGGCGGCCAAAAAGTTGGTCTGCGCCGGCGCGGCTGGCAGCGAAACCTGCGGCGCGGAGACGACCGCGGCGGCGGCTGGCAGAGCAGACTCTGCGGGGGTCGAATCCCGGGGGTTCAGCGAAGGGAGCGAGTCCAACACCTTCACCGGCGATAGCAACGCCGGGTCTTCCAGGACCACTGTCGTCACGTTCAGGAACAACAGCGTCGCACTCCCGCTCAGGGCAGCGAGCGCGAAAACAAAGGATACAAGCCAGGTGCGGGGTCCCGGTCCTCGCACATGCCCCCGGGGAAGAGCACGTACGGATCCCATTGATGGGCATGCTACACCTCCGGGAATGTCGCGTTAATGCCTCGCGTTGGCAAAACTTTGTAAAATTATGTTCCGCAGCGTGTCGAAACCTTGAGCAAGCCAAATGCGCGCTCGCCGCAGCATTTGCGACGCCGCTGAGCAGGTGTCCGTCAGACTATTGCACCGGGCACAAATCAGTCGGAGCCCTGCGCGCAAGCAAGGGGAGGCGTGATTCGCCACTCAATCGTCCGCCCGCGGTCCCAGGTAGCTGGGCGCCGCCAGCGTTTTCTAGATTTTGCTTCTCCGGCTGAGTTCAGAGTTCGATCCGCAACAAGTGGCACCGTCGCGCAAAGGTTTAAGCCGCAACGCCGCTGGCAGAGCACCGAACGTGGAACTTCGAAGGATCTGCACGAGAACTTGGTAAAGTATTCCGATGCCGCGAATATCGGGTGGCGGCCGGTAGGTCGTCACCGAATGCCTGCTCCCCCGGGACCAAGCCGGGAGCAGGCTTTTTCATTCGGCGGCGAAGCAACTCAAACGGAGCGCCCATGGCCCCGACTTACGAAGCCGCAAAGCCCGCCGTGCTCGTCGTCGAAGACGATGTGAAGACGGCCGAACTGATCCGGCTCTATCTGCAGCGCGAAGGCTACCCCGTCGTTGTCTGCCACGATGGCCGCGACGGGCTGGAATTGGCCCGCAAGCACCACGTCGGCGTCGTCCTCCTCGACATCATGCTGCCGGGCATGGACGGCCTCGATGTCTGCCGCTCGCTCCGCCAGGAGATGGACGTCGGCATCATTCTCGTGACCGCCCGCACCGACGAAGCGGACACCCTCCTCGGGCTCGACCTCGGCGCCGACGACTATGTGACGAAGCCGTTCCGCCCCCGCGAACTGGTCGCCCGGGTGCGCGCCGTCCTCCGCCGCCGTGGTGCGAGCGAACCCGACCCCGGCGGCGAAATCCATTTCGGCGAACTCACGATCGACCCTCGCCGCCACGAGATTCGGATCAATGGCGAAAACGTCCACGCCACGCGCAAAGAGTTCCAGCTCCTCAATACCATGGCGCGCGAACCGGGCCGGGCATTCTCGCGCCTCGAACTCATGGAGCGCTCGTTTGGCTACAATTACGAAGGCCTCGAACGCACCATAGACGCCCACATTCGCAATCTCCGCAAGAAGATCGAGCCGGACACCGAGCGGCCAATCTACGTCGAGACGGTCTATGGCCTCGGTTACCGGTTCGCCGAACGGCACGCCTGATGAGCAGCCTTAGCAGCCTTCGCATCAAACTCCTGCTCGCGCTCGTCGGGCTGCCGGTGGCCGCGCTCGTCTCCGTGGGAATTGCCATGCAGTATGCGAACGAGGCGGGCCTCAACACGGGCGCGCAGTTCACCATCATCCACGCCCAGCGCGCTGGCATGGGCCTCGTGACCGAAGGCGACCCCAGCGAGTTCCAGGTCCAGCAGATTCGCGATCAGCCGAACGCCGATGGCCAGGCCGTGCGCTTCGAATCCGCCGACGGCGAAATCTTCACCCTGCGCGCGACCGACGAGTTCCTTGCCGCCTTCAACGACGACCAGCAGGCGATCGTAACTTCGCTGAACAACCGGCTCGCGATTGCGGTGGGCATCGTGAGTGTGCTCGCGACGGCGCTGGCCGTGCTCTTCTGGCGGCGTGTCGTTGGCCCGGTGAACCGACTCACCGCTGTCGCCCGGAAGCTGGAATCGGGCGACTTCTCCCATCGCGTGGACGCCGGCACGAACGATGAAATCGGCGAGCTCGGCCGCGCCTTCAACTCGATGGCCGAAAGCATGCACACGAACGACCTGCTGCGGAAGCGAATGACCTCGGATGTCGCCCATGAGCTGCGCACGCCCCTGAACAACCTCGCCGGCTATCTCGATGCGATCGCCGATGGCGTGGTCGATGCGGACGAGGCCGTCGTCTCGTCACTCCAGGAAGAGACGGAGCTCATGATTCGCCTCGTCCGCGACCTCGAACAGATCGCCCTCGCCGATACCGGCCAGATGCAGCTCTACCCGGAGGAGATGAACGTCCGCGACGTGGTCGATTCGGCGGTGGCGGCCGCGCGCGCCCGGGCAACCGCGAGGGGCATCCGCGTGACCGCCGAAGGGGCGAGCAACGTCGAAGCGGTCATCGACCCGGCGCGCATCGGCCAGGTTCTGCGGAATCTGGTCGAGAATGCCATCGCCTACACGCCCGGGAACGGCGTCGTCACGGCCTCACTGGCCGCCGAGGGGAACCAGGCCGTGATCCGCGTGCGCGACACTGGCGCTGGCATCCCGGAGGAGCACCTGGCAAACGTCTTCGAACGCTTCTACCGCGTGGACCCGTCGCGCCAGCGCGCGACCGGCGGCGCGGGCCTGGGCCTCGCGATCGTCCGCCAGATCGTCGAAGCGCACGGCGGCTCCGTGACCGTGGCGAATATCCCCGGCGGCGGCGCCGAATTTACCGTCCGCCTACCCCTGGAACACCAGGCCAGGCCGCTTGCGGCGCGAACGCTCGCTCTGGCAGGCGGGCTTTAGGCGATAAGCCCCTCCCCCATCGGCCACGTCAACGTCCTCGCCAGCGCTCCGCTCAGCCGCTCGACGTACTCATCGCGCGGGATTTCGATGGCGCCCATGCGTTCTGTATGCTCGGTCAGCACCTGCAGGTCGATGAGCGAGACGCCGATGTTGTGCATGTGATGGACCATCGCCACCATCGCCGCCTTCGAGGCATCGGTCACGCGGTGGAACATCGATTCGGCCCCGAACATGCC
Organism: Tepidiformales bacterium; assembly: GCA_038256595.1. GTDB lineage: Bacteria > Chloroflexota > Dehalococcoidia > Tepidiformales > Tepidiformaceae > JBBSKE01. The sequence goes on from JBBSKE010000119.1 coordinate 7,959, forward strand.
GCGCAGGCCGATGCCATAGAGCCCGCCCGCGAGGTCGCCCTCGGGGGTCCAGGTTTCGAAGCTGTGCGCCCAGCCAAGCCGGTGGAGCTCCTTGTAACACTCGATCAGCTCCGGCGTGATCCACGTCTTCTCCTCGCCACGATCCGCGCAGCCGGCGATTACTTCCGCGAAGGCGGCATCGACCGTCGCCGTGAACCTACCCTGGGCGAGCGTTCGCGCCAGCCGCCGCGAGACGTTCAGGCCATCCAGGGGCAGGACTGCGCGCGGGTCGCTGGAGTACCAGATGCGGTCGCCGGCCTCGTGTGGCCAGGGGAACATCGCCCGCACATAGGCCCCCAGGATCGACTCCGGCGTGTATTCGCCACCGAGGTACATCGTCCCGCGTTCGTCGTTCAGCACGATGGGAAAGCGGTAGGAGACCGCGTCGATGTCCTGCGCCGGCTGCACGCTGCATACTCGGAGCGGGAAGAGCGCGACTGAGCCGTCGTAGTTCATCGATTGGCCGTGAGCGGTTGAAGGTTCAATACGAACATAAGGCGCGCGCCCTTCACCAGTGCGGCCCGAGCCCCTGTAATGGAGGAACCGCCGTCTCCATTCCATCCAAAAAAGGAATCCGATGCAAGACTACGTGCATGCCCTGATGATCTGGTCTCACGTCCTCGGGATCGCCCTCTATGTCGGCCCGCAATTCTTTCTCGCATTTGCATGGGTGCCAGCGTCGCGCAACATCGCCGATCTGCCAACCCGCGTCCAGGCGATGCGGACGATTACCAGCCGCTTCGCCGCCATCGGCGGCGCCGGGCTCGCGCTCATCTTCGTGAGCGGCACCTACCTGATTTCCACCTGGCGCACGCACTACGGCATCCCCGACGATGTCGGGTTCACTGATCAGCCATACGGCCACGTCTTCATCGGCAAGATGATCTTGCTGGTAATCATGGTCGGCGTGGTCGGACTGCACACCTTCTCAACTGGCCCGCAGCTGCTCGAGGCGACTGAAGCAACGATTAAGGGCGGCCCAGCCGAAGAAGCCCGGGTGAAACGCCTTCGCAAGCAGTCGATGCTACTCTCGATTTCGGGCCTCATCCTCGTCCTGCTCATCATGTCGATGGGCTCTCTCCTCAGCACGAAGAGCATCACCTTCGATTAGGAGCCGCGGCATTGCAGCAAAAATCTCGCCCCAATGCACATCCAAAACTACGGGAACATGAATTGTAGACGCCGATCTGAGTCGACGAGCCGCTCGCGCGGGTCGGCCATGAGTTCGCCTTTGCAGCCAACGGGGACGAAGTGGCTTCTCTATTGGTAATCTATATTGCAGATCTCATGGCCACTATGCCAGGTTTGCCCCCGCATAAGGGTGCGGTTCGCAGCAAAGTGATGAGCCGGATTCGTTCAAGGAGCGGGAGGGCAACGAAGCAATCAACGTCGCGTGGGCAGGTCGATGGCGCGGCGCCCGGGCCATAGGCGCAACAATCCTATGCTACCGCTCCT
>JBBSKE010000120.1:0-9437 GCA_038256595.1 Tepidiformales bacterium
CGCACCGGGCGGCGCTGTGCAAGTGGGCTTTGGGCTTTGGGCTTTGGGCTTGGGGCTTTGGGCTTGGGGCGCGGATGGTGAGCCTCCTATCCTGCCTGTCAACTAAAGTTGACGAGCAATGGCCTATCAACTATGGTTGATGGGATGGCCGAGACGTTCGAGGTTCCTTCCCCGCTCCAGCCGGACGAGGCGTTTGCGGCGGTCGTTGCCTTGCGGCGGCTGGCGGCTTCGCTCGAACGGTCGACAGTCGATGCTGCGCTCGCCCAGGGGTGGACCTGGGGACAAATCGGAGCGGCACTCGGCATGACCGGCCAGGCGGCGCACAAGCGGCTCTCACCGGGGCGGCGCGCTCCACTCGATTAGCAAAGGATTCTGACGTGGCTCTTCGACATGCACTGAAAGACGTTCGCACGATCAACGACCTGCTGACCTCCGCCGAACGCGAAGCGCTCGCGATGGGCGACGAACAGCCGGGCGCCGAACACCTCGTACTCGCGGCGCTGATGCTCGAGGACGACTCGGCCCGAATGGCGCTTGGCCGCACGCCGGGGCAATTTCGGGATGCGATTGCGGCGGTCCATGCGGCGGCCCTGCAGCGCATCGGCATTGAATTGGGCCCCAGCCGAACCGGCGAGGGGTCGACTCCACCCCCTGCAGCCACCGGGGTCTATCGGAGCACTGGTTCGGCGCAGGACCTGTTCCAGCGGACGCGGGTTCTCGCCGCGAAGTCACAATTGCGGACAGCGCACGTCCTCCTGGCTGCGCTCGAATTGACTCCTGGGACGACCGCTCGCGTGTTCGAGCACCTGGAAATCGACCGGGAAGCGGTCGCCGAGGCGGCGCGACAGCAGCTGGATGCTCGCTAGCCGGTTTTGGAGAGCGTGCCGCGGACGGGGGTGACCAGGAGCTCGCCCGTCGAGGGGTGCGGGACGACCGCCATGTCGCATTCGTACACCTCGGAGAGCAGCGCGCTCGTGCAGACCTCCGCGGGCGGGCCGTCGGCGACGACGAGACCTTGCTTCATGACCGCGATGCGCCCGGCGTAGGCTGCGGCCAGCGAAAGGTCGTGGAGGACGACGATGACGCCGGTCCCGGCGGCCGCCCGTTCGCGCACGACGCCAAGCAGGAGCTCCTGGTGGCGCACGTCGAGCGAGGCGGTCGGTTCGTCGAGCAGGAGGAGCTGGGCCTGCTGGGCGAGCGTCCGGGCGAAGGCGACGCGTGCTTTTTCGCCCCCGGAGAGCGAGAGGAATCGGCGGGTGGCGAATTCGGTCATGTCGGCGGCTTCGATGGCGGCGGTAACGAGCGCTTCGTCGTCTTCGTCCGCGCCCGTCGCCGCCCAGGGCGCCCGGCCCATGCGGACGACATCGCGCACACGGAACGGGAAGGTGACGGTCGCCGCCTGGGGCATGACAGCGCGGCGCTGGGCGAGTTCGACCGCGGACCAGTCACCAATTGCCTTCCCCATGACTTCGACTCTCCCGGAGGACGGTTCGATATCGCCCGCGAGCACGCCGAAGAGGGTCGATTTGCCGGCACCGTTGGGGCCGACGAGGGCGACGATTTCGCCCGCCCGGACGGTGATATCGACGCCGTGGAGGATGGTTGTGCCGCCAAGTTCGGCGACAATACCGCGCGCGACGACCAGCGGTTCGCCCGGCGAAACACGCGATGGCGCCACCGGGGCGCGGTTCCACCTCACGCCCAGCCTCCCTGGCTCGACCGGGTGCGGCGCAGCTGCCAGAGGAAGAACGGGCTGCCGACGAGCGCCGTGAGCACTCCCAGCGGCACCTCGGCGGGCGAGGCGATGGTGCGCGCGACGAGGTCGGCGATGACGAGGATGATGGCCCCGGCGAGCGCGGAGGCGGGCATCAGGAGCCGGTGACCGGGGCCGGAGAGCCCGCGCACGATGTGGGGAATCACGAGGCCAACGAACTGGATGATGCCCGAGACGGCGACGGCCGAGGCGGTGAGAATCGCGACCACCACGAGCATGCTGATGCGCAGCCGCTCGACATTCACGCCGAGGTGGCGCGCGGTTCGTTCGCCGAGGCTGAGGACGTCGAGCTGCTTGGCGTAGATGTTCGCGAGGGTGATGCCGACGATCGCGATCGGCGCGACGACGACGACCTTCGCCCACGTGGCCTGCGCGAGGCTGCCGAGCGACCAGAAGGTGATGCTGCGCAGCTCTGCGTCGTTCGAATAGAAGGTCAGGAGGCCGATGACGGCGCCGGTCAACGCGTTCACGGCGATGCCGACGAGGACGAGCGTCACCACTTCTGTTCGGCCGTTCGAACGCGCCGACGAGTAGACCAGGAGGACCGTGATGAGGCCGCCGACGAAGGCTGCGAAAACGGTGCTCCAGGTGCCGCCGAAGCTGAACCCGAGGACGATCTGGGCGACTGCACCGACTGCCGCGCCGGCCGAAACGCCGACCACGCCGGGTTCGGCGAGCGGATTCGAAAAGCTGCCCTGCATCGAGGCCCCGGCACAGCCGAGCGACGCGCCAACAATCACTGCGAGGACCACGCGCGGGAAGCGAATCTCCCAGAGGACATCGTCACCGAGGGCGTCCGGGACCGGTCCGATGCCGAGGCCGATGTGGTGGGCGATGGAGCCGAGCACCTCGGCCGGCGCGATGGAGTAGGCGCCAACGCCCGCCGCGATAATGCACGAGGTCACGAGAAGCATCACGAGCACCGGCAGGAGGACGCGCCCGGGCACCCACTCACGGTGGGCATGGGAGGGAGCGACCGGCTCGCGGACGTTTCGGGGGGCGGGTGCGGCGGTCTCGGTCATGCGCGGGTCACGGGTTTCGGGTCGCGGTGGAAACGGCGCTTGCGGTCCCGAAAAGCAACGTCGACAGGGTGCGGAGGGCCTCCGGGGTGCGCGCGCCGAAGCTGTAGAGGAGCGCGTCATCCATCGTGATCACGCGGCGATTCTTACCCGCGGGCGTCTGCGCGATGCCGGGGATATTCACGAGGCCATCGATCCCGCCGACCGAATCGAGGCCGCTCTGGGTCATGAGGATGACGTCCGGGGCGGCCTTCGCCAGCGCCTCGCTGGTAATCGGCGTAAACGGCACGGAGAGGCCGAGGGCGGTCCCGGCGACGACGCCGCCGACCGCGCGGAACATCGAATCTGCGCCGGATTTTGGCCCGCCGAGGAGGTAGACGCCGGCCTGGCCGCGAAGGTAGAGGAACGCGACTTTCGGCGCATTGGCCGAGTTGGGTGCGGCCGCCTCCGTGGCTGCGAGCTGGCTGCGAACTTCGGCCGCCAGCGAATCACCGGCAGTGGGCACGCCGAGAGCATTCGCAACCGCCGAGATACGAGGAATGATGTCATCGACGCTTGTCGGGTCGTCGAACACGACCACCGGGATGCCGACGTTGCGGATGTGGTCGAGCGCGGTGGAGGGTCCGGAATTGTCCTTCGAGGCGAGCACGAGCGTCGGCTTCAGGGAGAGCACGCCCTCGGCCGAGACGTCGTGGGCGCGGGTCACGAGCGGGAGGTTGGCGGCCTCCGGGAAGGTCGCGGAGATGTCGCGCCCGACGACGTTTTCGCCCAACCCGAGGCCGAAGACAATCTCGGTGAGGTTACCCCAGAGTGAGACGATGCGGCTCGTATCGGTGATGGTGACCTCGCGCCCATCGGCGGACACGACGGTGACCGGGAGCTGCGCAGCAGGCGCGCTGGCGGCGACAACGATCGGCACAGTCGCCGCGGGCGTGGACTCTCCAGGGCCGGAATCGCCGCTGCACGCGCCGAGCAGCATCGCGACGATGGCGATGACCGACATGTTCATCATCGCGGCCTTGCGTATGCCAAAGAGCACGACAGCGCCGAGCACGGCGGCAATCAGGCCTCCCACGATTGCCCAGGTCTGCGGGTTCCCGGGGCCGCCGTCGTCCGAATCGTCGCTTCCGCTGCTGCTGAGTGCCTGGACGGTCGGCGATGCTACGGCCGCCGGAGAAATGGCCGGGGCCGAGGCGGCCGGGCTGCTCGTTGGCGACACGGCGGGCGTCGACTCCACCGTCGAGAAGGTCACCGGGATGGCGAGGTCGCGCGTACGGTCCTCGATGCTCGTGTCGTCGGCGCGCGTCGTGATTCCGCAGGCCGCCGTACGGCAATCAGTGGCGGTATTAATGATGGGGTTGAGCTTGAGAGTCACTTCGAACGAGCCGCCAGCGCCATAGGCGACCGCACGATCCCTGCCGTAGTCGGGCGGGTTGCTCGAAATCCAGGCAGCGACATTGGTCGCGCCCGAGGTGCAGGGGCCGGGGGCCTTGCCCGCGGGCAGCGCGCACAGCGCGACGTAGACGCCCTGCGCGGGGTCGAAGCCGCTGCCGCTGACCTTCACCTCCACGCCGCTCGCCAGGTCCTTCGCGGCCGATGCGGTCAGTTGCATCGCGCCCGCCGTCGCCGAGCGGCCATCCGCCGAGACCGTGGCAACTGGCGGAGCTGGCGTCGGTGTGGGCGGGACCGCAGTCGCTGGCGTCGTCGCTGTGGGCGATGGCGTGGCCGTCGGCGGGACGGGAGTCGCGGTCGGGGCCGGTTGTCCAGGCGCCTGGGTCGGAACGACGGGCGGAATTGGCGTCGGAGTCGCGGGGACGGCGAACGTGACCGGGATAATCACGTCCTGGGAGCGGTCAGAGAGCTTCGTATGGTCCGAGCGGGTGACAATCGCGCATTGGACGACGCGGCAATCGGTGTTGGCGTTGATGACCGGGGTAATCGCCATCGTCGCGGAGAACGTGCCGCCGTCGCCGTAGGGAATGGCCACACCAACGCCATACGCGGGCGGATTCGAGGAGATCCAGATGCTCGAGCCGGAGACGCCGCCGACATCGGCCCCACCACCGCAGGGAGTCGGCATCGAGCCCGCTGGTGGAACCCTGCAGAAGGCGATGTAGACGCCCTTTTCGGTGTCGTAGCCAGAACCGCTGACGGCCACGGTGGCTCCGTTGGGGTCGAGGTTCGTCGCCTGGGAGATTGTGAGCACGCGCGGGCCATTGGTCCCGGTTTCGGCCGCGACCGGACTGCCGCTGAGCAGCATCACAGCCACGACCGCGGAGAGCACCGCGACTTTCGAAAAAAACTTTCGAGAAGTTTGTATATGACTAAATAGGGCGAAAGCTGTCATCTCTCTACCGGCGACATTCGGTGTTGGATAAGATAGCTAAGTTTGGGAGGTTATCGAAGCCAGGAATCGAATGATCCGGAGACGAATGCGCAGTTGTAGGCGTGCCTAACTTCGCACAGAATCGTGCATACGGAGGTGCTCCCAGATGACGACCACGGCCACCAGTGTTCCTTTTTCCGAGCTGCTGCGTTCGACCACTGGAAACGCGCACAAGGCGGCCCAACATTCGCCCATCATCGGCGAACTCTTCTCCGGCAAGCTGCTGAAGTCCCGATTCGCCGACCTCACCGCGCAGTACTACGCCATCTACTCGGTGCTCGAAGAAGCCGCGGCGGCGATGCAGGATGATCCGCTGGCGGGCCCATTCGTTCGCCCAGAACTGGCGCGCAAGGCCGCCCTCGAAGCCGACCTGGCGTTCTTCCTCGGCGAGAACTGGCGAGACCAGCTCTGCACCCGGCAAGCTACCAAACGGTACACTGAGCGGCTGCGTGAGGTCGCCTTCAGTTCTCCCGGCGCGTTCATCGCGCACCACTACGTGCGCTACCTCGGCGACCTTTCGGGTGGCCAGATGATCGGCAAGATGGTCGCGAAGACGCTCGCTCTCGGCGAAGAAGGGATCAGCTTCTACCGCTTCCCGGAAATTGCCGACGCGGACACCTTCAAGAACGAGTACCGGGCGATGCTCGATGCACTGGTTCTTTCGGAAGAAGAGCGGCAGAGCGTGGTGCAGGAAGCACTGCTCGCCTACGACCTGAACACTGCGGTCCTGGCCGAAGTCTAGCCCAACTGCCGGGCGCAGAAGGGGCAGGCGGGGCGACATCTAGTGGGAAGCCTCGCCGCGCGGCACGATGCCCAAGGCCGCGCACGATTCGTTGTAGAGCCGGACGACTTCGCCGCGCACTTCGGCCCGTGAGGCGAGTTCTTTCGCCCAGGGGATGCGGACGGTCAGTTGCGTGCCATCGACCGTCGCCAGGAAGTCGATTCCACCTTTATCGACGCCGGTCGCCGTGGCGTCCGTGGCACCTGGCTGTGCGCCGAGCGCCCGGACCATGAGCAGAGAATCGGCGGCGTGGTCGCCGTTCATGTGGCGAAGGACGGCGGCCTCTTCTTCGGGCGCGAAGGCGAGTTGCGTTGCCTCGGTCATCTCAGCACTCCTGGAGGGAACCGCCCGGGCAGAGCGGGCGGTTTGTTTCGAAGAGGGGAAGACGAGGCGGCTGCGTTAGCCGCCCCGTCCGTCCAGTTTAGCGGTTCGTCCGCGTGCGCTTCGAGGCGACCGTAAAGGTTGCCGCACCAGCAGCGAGCAGTGCGCCACCGAGCACGAGCCAGAGGCCCGTGTTCATCGGCGAATCGGTGCTGCCACTACCGGTCGAAGGCGCACCGGGGGTGACGCGCGTCGGCGTAGCAGTGGCCGGCGCCTGCGAGAAGGTCACCGGGGTGAACGTCTCGTAGAGCGGCTGGGTCGCGCCCGCCCCGGCGTAGGTGTAGATGCCATAGGCCCCGCCAGCGTCGGCGCCCGGGTAGTCCTTGAGCGTCTTGATGGTCGCGGTGAACGAGCCATCCGGGTTCAGCGTTACCGAACCTGCCTCCCCGATGATCGGGCGGTCAGCTGCGGAGACGGCCCAGATGAGCCCACCGCTGGTCTGCGGCATGGTCGGACGGCCGGAGCTGGGCGCGCCGGCTGAGGGCTTCCAGTTCGCGGGGAACGAGGCGAAGGCGATGTAGACGCCGGCCGGCTTCCCGGCGAGCGGCGGGCGTGCGCCGGTCGCGAGGGCCGGGAGGAAGCCCGTGCCCGTGACGGTGATGGTGTCGCCCGCGGGGTTCACGACGGTCTTGGAGAGCTGAATCACCGGGTTCGGCACCGGTTCAGTGACGATCGGCGGCGGGGTCGCGGTCGTGGTCGCCGTAGGGGGAGCCGTCGTGGCAGTCGCTGCCGGGGTCGTCGGCGTCGCGGTGGCGGCGGGAGTCGTCGGCGTCGCGGTCGGGACCACGGTGGTCGGCGTTGCGGTCGGCGACGGGACCGGCTCGAGGGTCACCGAGAAGGTCAGCGGGTCGAGTGCAGTGCCGGCTTCGTAGAACTCGGCGAAGGCAGGCACGCCGGCTTCGGTGAGGGTTGCCGGCACATTCGTGAAGGTGACGGTTGCGCCCGCGAACGACGGCACGATGCCGGCAAAGTTCAGCGTGGCGATCTCAATGTCGTCGTATTCGATCATCGGGCCGGGCTGGGCCGAAGGGTCGAGTGCCAGCAGTTCGCGGCTCGAGACATCGCCAATGAGGACAGCGGTGCCATTCGCGAGTTCGATCCTGAGGTCCGAAATCTCGAGGTCGATAAGCGCGCCATTGCCGTAGTCGTGGCCGAGGAATTCGACCGAGCCGGTGCCAAAGGCGGCGGACATGTTGCCGGTCGCGGCGTCGTAGGCGCCGGAAGCCGGCTCGAAGGAGAACAGGTCAGCGGTCACAGTCGCGCCATCACCCGGGGTGACCGAGCCATCGGCGATCGTGCCATTGATGTAGGTGACGAAGCTGGTCTTGATACCCCATTCGAGCGAGCCACCAGAGATCTCCTGGTCTTCCGCTGCGGCCGGACTGACGGCGGCGAACAGGCTCGCGGCAGCTGCCAGCGAAAGGGCGGCCGCTGCTGCCCAGCGCATGGGCTTTGCGGTCCACGTATAGGTTCGTTCCATAAGTTGCCTCCCCTGGAAAATTGTGCGTTCGTCGTTACTGCCTACCGTACCGCTCGCGGGCGAATTGGGCACACTTGTCAAATCGTTCAAACTCGGGAGCAGCGCGGTAACTTTCCGAACGAAGGCTAACGGTTCCAGAACGTCTAACCTAATTCTAAGTGCATGTGCGGGCTGGCCGCAAGACTAGCACTCCATTTGCCCGTCACGCCGCGACCTGCGGCTGGAAGCCCGTACCGCGCGGCAATACTCCGTTCCCGGTCCCGAGGTGGCGCCGGCATGCTTTTGCCGGGTTGGCAAATTCAGTTGCGAACCTTTCGGACGAACCTGCAAGGTTGGAGGAGGAGGCAACAGTCCTATGCATATTGATTTAGCGGGCGAGACTTTCGCCTGCCGAGCGGTGCCGGCGGCCGGCAACACCGCTCCCGATGAGCACTACTCGCGCGCGTTCTGGGACGAGCGTTACGGCTCCGCCGAGAAGGTCTGGAGCGGCAACCCTAACCCCCATCTCGTGGCCTGCGCGGCGGACCTCGCACCCGGTTCGGCGCTCGATGTTGGCTGCGGCGAAGGGGCCGATGCGATCTGGCTCGCCTCGCTCGGCTGGACCGTCACGGCGATGGATGTCTCGCCCATCGCCCTTGAACGGGCCGCTCGGTTCGCGCAGGCTGCCGGGGCCGAAATCGCCGCGCGCATCTCCTGGGAGGAAGCGGACATCTTCACCTGGGACCCCGCGCCGCGGCAGTTCGACCTCGTTACATCGCAGTTCATGCATCTGCCTTCGGCGCGGCGGGCATCGTTTCACGGCCGGATGGCCGCAGCCGTTCGTGCCGGCGGAACGCTCCTCATCGTCGGTCACCATATCGCCGATACACACCACGCCGCCGGGCGGACCGACATCTACCCGGACGTCTTCTTCAGTGGCGAGGAGATCGCGGCAACGCTGGACCCGGCGGACTGGGAGCAGATCACGGCGGATTCGCCAGAGCGCCCGGGGGCAACGGCTGCGGGTAAAATGGCCATCCACACCCGGGATGCACTCCTGCGGGCCGTTCGCCGCCGCTAATTTTTCGAAGTGCCGGGGCGTTCGTCCAATTGTTCGAGATACGCCGCGCCCCTGGGCGAAATCGCATAGCCGGTGCCGAGGCTGAGCGTGAGGCCGAGGTTCTTCAGCTTGCGGACGTCGGTTTTGAACGCGAGCGTCTCCCGGCCGAATTGCGGGGCGAGGTCACCGGCGCGGACGCCCAGATTGGCCGCGACCAGCCTCAGAACCGTCTCGGTCCAGGGCCCGGACGTGCTCGCTTTGTCGAGGCGCGCGAGTTTTGCGGCGATGGTGGCGAATTCGGCCTCGTCGAGAGTCGCGCTGGCCGCCAGCTGCTCGCGCGGGTCGGGGCGGGCGGCGATTGTGAAGCGAATGCGATAGATCGCGTCCCCGGGGTCGCCGCGAAGGTCGGCGATGAGCGTGGCAGCATCCTCGTAGCCTGCGGCGATAGCGTCGGCGTGCGTGATATTGGCTTCGGTCACGATATCGACGGCGTGGACATCGACGATGCCGCCAGGCGTGCGGTTCGTGTTCCCGGCGGCCGCCTGGGGCTTTTTCCAGCGGCGAAAGGTCGCGGTGA
>JBBSKE010000121.1:0-9409 GCA_038256595.1 Tepidiformales bacterium
GGCGAAGGCAGTCGGCAGGAGGTCGTCGGCGGGAACGACACGCTGCACCAGCCCGAACTTGAGCGAATCCTGGGCATCGATGATGCGGCCCGTGAGCATCAGTTCGGCGGCGTTGCCGAGCCCGGCGATCTGCGGCAGAAAGAAGGTCGAGGCGAGTTCCGGGGTCGCGCCGATGCGGACGAAACGCGCCGAAAGCCGCGCGTTCTCGGAGGCGAGGCGGATGTCGCAGCAGAGGCTCAGGGTCAGCCCGATGCCGACTGCCGGGCCGTTGATCGCGGCGATGAGCGGCTTCGAACGCTGGAGGAACGAGGGCATCGATTCGACCTCGCGGTGGCGGCCTTCTGGCACTGCGTTGATGGAGCGGTCGCGCTTGAGGTCAGCGCCGGCGGAGAAGCCGCGGCCCGCGCCGGTGATGATGATGCAGCCGATGCCGTCGTCGTCGTTCGCGTCGGCGATCTCCTCGGTGAGCTGGTGACTCATCGCGGCAGACCAGGCGTTGAGCTTCTCGGGCCGGTTGAGGGTGAGCAGGAGCACGCGGCCGCGGCGTTCGGAAAGGACCGGCGGCTGCACGGCGACGGGGGTTTCGGTGGTCATGAAAGAATCTCCGGGAATGAGGTAGTGGCGCCGATTCTACGCGGTTCGGCCCACAGGTTCGCAACGTTCGCGTTTCGCTGGGCGAGACCGTTCGGCAGCAACTGCGTAGAGTTCGCAGCACACAAATCGCGGCAACGAGGGAGACAGACATGGCACTGCAGGACAAAGTGGCACTGATTACGGGCGCGGCATCGGGCATCGGGCGGGCGAGCGCGTTGCGTTTCCACGCCGAGGGCGCGGCCGTCATGTGCGCCGATCTTGATTACGAAGGCGCGAAAGACACGGCCGCGCAGATCGCCGAGCACGGCGGCAAGGCCGCGGCCATGAAACTCGACGTCTCGGACCGCAAGGCCGTCGAGGATTCGCTCCAGCAGACCATCACCGAGCTCGGCGGGCTGCACATCCTCTTTAATAATGCGGGCGTGGGTGGCGGCCCGAACTGGGAGACCACGCTCAAGGTGAACCTCGACGGCGTCTACAACGGCCTCTATTTCGGCTGCCGGTTGATGGCCGAACGCGGCGGCGGCGCGGTCATCAGCACGGCGAGCATTCTCGGCATGATTGCGGCGACGCCCCGCCCGGATGTCGCGCCGATCCCGATGGAGTACGGCTACGGCGCCTACCAGGCCTCGAAGGGCGCGGTGGTGCAGCTCACGCGCCAGTTCGCGGTCACGTTTGCGCCCCGCGGCGTGCGCGTGAATGGCATCGCTCCCGGCTACATCTACACGCCGATGACGTTGCCGATGCGAGAGATGGAGGGCTACGAAGCGCACCTTGTGAGCCTCCACCCGATGGGGCGGCTCGGCCAGGCGGAGGAGATCGCCTCGGCGGCGGCGTTCCTCGCAAGCGACGATGCCTCGTTTATCACGGGTGTGACGTTGCCGGTCGATGGTGGCTATACGGCGCGTTAAGTGGCTGTTGGGCGCGAGTGCGTCCCGAACAGGCGGCGGGCACGCTCCCTAGGTCGGTCGCGTTACTGACCGGGAGTGATGTGCCTCGTTTATCACGGGCGTGACCCTGCCGGTAGATGGCGGGTATACCGCGCGGTAGGTGGCTGTTGGGCGCGAAATACGTGCCCGAGGCAACACCCCCCGCGAAAGGTCACCGGCCGGCTCATGCTTCGTGGCCTTGGACCCCGCCTGTCGATTTGGGTAAAGGCGCAGTATTTGGACGACCGAGTAGGATGACCGCGAGGCGGTGAGCGATGCAGAAGCGAGTCCTGGGAGTGGCCGGCGCGGCCGTTGTGCTGGGCGGTATCGCGGCGAGCGGGCTGGCGCTGGCGGACGGCGGCAATCCGGACGGCGGGTCCGCTCCGGCGGCAACCGTTGTCGCTTCGGACCCCAAAACGCTACCGCGCGATAACCCGGATGCGGGCCTGACGGACGAGGAGCGGCATGCCAAGTACGCGAGCGCGCGTGAGTCGTTTTGGACGCGATATGAGGCGTGGGCCGAAGCGTTCAACGACTCGAACATCGACCTGCGGACGCTCGAACAGGCCGAAGTCGATGGCTCCTGGCTGGCGCCGGAGCCGACGCTTGCCGTGGCTGCGCTCAAAGCTGAACTGATTGTCGAAGTCGAGTCCGTCGAGATGGATTTCGGCGCCCACGGGAGTTCGACCATCTTTGAGGTGCATTCGACCCTCAAAGGCGAGACGGGCAGCAGGATTCGCGTCGAGATCGTGGGCGGGTTGTTCCCGCAGGCCGATTGGAGCTTCGAATCCGCGATCCTTGGGTCTGCGCCGAATGCTCCGCTCCTGCTCCCGGGCGACCGCGCGGTTCTGTTCCTCGCGAAAGACGCTCACCGAGACGTGTACGTCATTCAGCCCGGGTCCGGGTTCTATTGGGTGGAGGCGGGCGCCATCGTGCCGCTGGAGATGAACCCGTTCGGCGGCGACGTTGCGGGGATGACGGTCGCCGAGTTCGGCGAGGCCGTTCGCTGAGCGACTGAGCCGGTGCCGGCGGAGTGAATTGGCTGAGAGACACGCGGCGGGCACGCTCCCTCGGTCGGTCGCGTTACTGACACGGTGGGCTGGTTTGCCAGTCGATGGCGGGCCAGACGCGAGGGCGGCGAGCGCGAGATACTGGCGCCCGGTCGCGCGACCCCGGACTGGCGTCGCGGGGCTCGTTGGCCGCTGCGCGTGGTGCCTGGCTGGTTGCGAGCGCGAGATACTGGCGTCGCGGGGTTTGTTGGCCGCTGCGAGTGGGGCGTGACCGTGGCAGCGCCAGCCGAATGAGGTTCGAACCGTGTTCAACTTGTTTCCTTGAGGCGAAAGGTGCTAGTGTCCGCCAGCCATGTTGGATTCGGCTGCCCATTTTCGAACGGGAGCCCGGGTCCGCTATTCAGACCAGAAGGACGGGAAATGAACAACGATCGCAAAGCCGCAATCGCCGGCATCCACGAATACCCACTGCGCGTCGCGCCGGGCGTCTCCGCCATGCAGATCAAGGCGGCCTCGCTCAAGGCAGCCCTCGACGATGCGGGCCTCGAATGGGGCGATGTGGATGGTCTCTACGACGCCGGTGACGGCGAAGGTGGCGGCGGCCTCGGCCTCGCAGCCTACCTCGGCATGAAGCCAAAGGTCATCGACACCACCCAGGTCGGTGGCTCCTCGTACGAATTCCACGCCGCGCACGCCCTGCGCGACATCGCCGCCGGCCGCGTGAAGGTCGCCGTGACCACCTATGGCTCCACCGCAGCCACCCAGCGCGTGCCAATCGGCACCGGCGGCGGCCGTGGCCCGGGCGCTTCGTGGGCCGCGAACATGGAATCGGCTTACGGTTCCACCCTCATCAGCAACTACGCGATGGTGAAGCAGCGCCACCAGTACCAGTACGGCACGACCGACGAGCAGCTCGCCGAGATCTCCGTCGCCACCCGCAAGCACGCGATGCGCAACCCCGACGCCGTGAAGGCGATGCAGGACCTCCAGTTCGTGAAGGTCGATAACATCTCCGTCGCCGACGTGCTCGAATCGCGCGTTGTGGCGGACCCCTTGCGGCTGCTCGAATGCTGCATGGTCTCCGATGGCGGCGGCGCCTGCATCTTCGTCTCCCCGGAAGTGGCGCGCAGCATCAAGAAGAAGCCGGTCTGGATCATCGGTTCCGGTGAATCCACCAAGTACCGCGAAAACGGCGGCGACATCACCACCAGCGCCGGCGCCCAGAGTGGCCCCGCAGCGTTTGGCCAGGCTGGCGTCTCCCCGGACGAAATCGACATCGCGATGATCTACGACTCGTTCACGATCACCGTCGCCGTCTGCCTGGAGGACCTCGGCTTCGTTAAGAAGGGCGAAGTCGGCCAGTTCATCGGCGACGGTCACCTCGCCTTCGACAAGCCCGGCCTCACCATCAACACCGATGGCGGCGGGCTCTCTTCGAACCACCCGGGCATGCGCGGCCTCTTCCTGCTGCTCGAAGCTGCCCGTCAGCTGCGCGGCGAATCCACCTCCCAGGTGCCCGGCGCGAAGCTCGCGGTCTCGCACGGCAACGGCGGCCTCCTCGGCGGCACGCACACCGGTGGCACTGTCATTCTCGCGGCCGACTAGTTCGAACCACGACCCTTCGACTCATCCCGCGGGTGCCGGCGCATCCGCTTTTCGAAACAGCAAGGAGCTAACGAACGATGCCAAATCGACCACAACCACACTTCCCTGAATGGGACACGAAGCACTACTGGGACGGCGTCAAGGAAGGCGAACTCCGCTACCAGACCTGCAACGACTGCAACGGCCGCGTGAACTTCACGCCGACCGCGCACTGCCAGGGCTGCGGCGGCGCGAACCTCACATGGAACGTCTCCAAGGGTGAGGGCACCGTCTACACCTTCTCGGTCGTCCGCCAGAATCGCATCCCGGGCTTCCAGGAACTCGGCGCCTACGCGGTGGCTTATGTCGACCTCGACGAGGGCTTCCGCATGCTGACGAACGTCGTCGGCGTGGCGGACCCGACCAAGGACATCAAAATCGGCCAGCGCGTGAAGGTCGAATTCGAGAAGCAGGATTCGGGCGAGTATCCGATCCCGGTGTTCGTCCCGGCCTAGGTGGGAGTTGCTAGTGGCTA
Source organism: Tepidiformales bacterium (assembly GCA_038256595.1). GTDB lineage: Bacteria > Chloroflexota > Dehalococcoidia > Tepidiformales > Tepidiformaceae > JBBSKE01. The sequence goes on from JBBSKE010000121.1 coordinate 4,653, forward strand.
GTTTCTAGTGCTAGTGGATTCGAATCCAACAAGAAGCCCGGATCCTTTGCGGATCCGGGGCTTCTTTGAATTCGAACGAAGGTCGCCGTTAGCGGCTGATGGCGTCGTCGGCCTTGTCGGCGGCGGACTTGGCGGATTCGGCGGCTGCGTCCGTGACCGATTTCGCGGATTCGGCGGCAGTGCCGGTCGCGGACTTCACCTTGTCGGCGGTGGTGTCCGTAACTGACTTCACCTTGTCGGCGGCGGTGTCCGTGGCGTCGGCCACCCTGTCGGCGGCGCTATCGACGACGTCCGTGACCTTCTCGGCGGCCGAATCGGCAGCGTCCTTGCCCGAATCGAGGGCGCTGTGAAGGTCGGCACCGCTGGACTCGAGCGTCTCCCGGTTCTCGATCGAGATGCGATATTCGAGCAGGAGCGAGACCACCGCGAGGATGGCGACGATCCAGGGCGCGAGCACGGCGCCGATGATGATGAGCGTGAGCGGCAGATCGACGACCCGCCGGCCGCCTTTTTCGACGACCACATGCCGCACGTTGCCCTCGTGGACGACCTGTTTCACTTTATCCATAAAGCTCGACCCGGATTCGAAATTCATAGTCCCAGTTCTCCTTTTCGCCCCAACTGGCCAGCCAGCCGGTGAGCGATGTGCTATTTGATGATGCTGCGATCGTAGCAAATTCGCAGCGGCGTTATGGAACTGCAATATGGGACCGATCGTCCCGAAACGTTCGCTGCCGCAGCAGGAAGGCGGTAGTCGGTTTCATTTCGTTATGGATTGCGGGAGGATGTGTGAATTCTGCGAATTTCGCATAATTCGTGCCATTCGGCTGTTGCGAAGTGCTGCGACAGGCCCCTAGGATGCGGCAATCAACTCCGGAGCACCACCAAACCATGTGTCGCAGCGCGCGAAGTTCCCGCAGTCGTCTCTTGCCGCTCGCGGCTCTCGTTGTCGCCCTGCTGGCGATTTCGACACTGGCGAGCACTCCCTCGACCGCCTACGCGGCGGCATTCACAGTCAATAGCACCGCGGATACGAACGATGTGCTGCCCGGCGATGGCATCTGCGCGGACGTTTCCGGCCAGTGCTCCCTGCGGGCAGCGGTCCAGGAGGCGAATACCTCACCTGGCAATACGGTGACCCTCCCGGCGGGCCTCTTCACGTTGACCAACGGCGGCAGCGGCGAGGACCTCGCCCTCACCGGTGACCTCGATATTCTCGCGCCGATGACCATCTCTGGCAGCGGCGCCAACCTGACCCAGGTCGATGGCAACTTCGTCGACCGCATCTTCGAAATTCGAAGCACGGCGCCGGGCACGGTCATCGAGGACCTGACCATCCAGAATGGCTTTGCGTCTCGCTGCGCGGGAGTACTGAACGGCGCCTCCCTGACTCTCACCCGCGTCCAGGTGTTGAACAGCTCCGCGGTCAGCAGTGGCGGCGGCATCTGCCACGACACCGCGCTGCCGTTCAACCTGCTGGCGAGCACCGTCGCCGGGAACGCCTCGCAGGACAGCGGTGGCGGTATCGCACTCGTCAATGGCGCCTCTATGCGCGTGAATAACTCGACGATCAGTGGCAACTCGGCCGCATTCTTCGGCGGTGGAATGTTCGTCCGCGCCAATGCGTCGGTCACCATTTCGAACACGACGATCACACTGAATAGCGCCCCGAGCGTAGGCGGCGGCGTCTGGTCGAGCGATTTCGCCGAGACGTCGATCCAGAACAGCATCGTCGCAGGGAACCAATCAACCTCAAGCCTCACCGAAGACGATTGCGCCGAGGACGGATGGCTGAGTCTCGGCTACAACCTCACGACTGACTGTCTGCATTTTACCCATCCGACCGACATGGTGACGGTGGATGCGCTGCTTGGACCGCTGCAGCACAACGGCGGCTGGACGCTGACTCACGCACTGCTCGCTGGTTCGCCCGCCGGCAACGCCGGGAATCCGAGCATGCCCGGGACCGGCGGGACTTCGTGCGAAGCCCTTGACCAGCGCGGAGTCCTGCGATACGAGCTCGCCCCCTGTGATATCGGGGCCGTCGAAGGCGTGACCGGGGCGGTGCTCTGCGTTCCCGGTACCTACTCCAGCAATGGGAACGAGCCATGTACTCCAGCACCCGCCGGGTCGTACGTCGCTGTGAGTAGCGCGACCGCCGCGGTTCAATGCGTGCCTGGCCGCTACCAGCCGGACGAAGGGCAAACTTCGTGTCTCCTCGCGGAGCCCGGCAAGTACGTCGCCACCACTGGCGCGGTTGCCGCTATCGATTGCGCGATAGGAAGCTACCAGCCGCTCGAAGGGCAGATTTCGTGTTCGCTCGCGCCGCCGGGATCCTATGTGGATGCAGGAGGCGCAATTGCAGCCACGGCCTGCCCACCGGGTCAGTTCCAGCCGCTGTTTGGGCAGGACGAGTGTCGACTCGCGCCTCCAGGGTCATTTGTGAACGTCATCGGCGCGACCGAGGTCGAGCTCTGCCCGGTCGGGCGCTTCCAGCCCCGCGAAGGGGAATCGTCCTGCCTGGCCGCCGAGCCGGGCTCGTTCGTCGATACAACCGGCGCAATCGAATCCGAAGCCTGCGAACGGGGAAAATACCAGCCGAGTGCGGAGCAGTCGTCCTGCCTGCTGGCGCCGCCCGGATATTACGTCAAGATAACCGGCGCGCGTGAAGCAACGGCCTGCCCACCCGGTCAATACCAGCCAGACCCGGGCCAGGATGAGTGCCTGCTCGCGCCTCCCGGTTCCTATGTCGGTACGCCTGGGGCAACCAAAGCAGCCCCCTGCCCGCTTGGCAGTTACCAGCACCTCGAAGGGCAATCCTTCTGCCGCCTCGCCGAACCGGGTTCGTACGTCGATACCACCGGCGCCATCGCTTCCATCGAATGCGAAAGGGGAACATACCAGCCGGACGACGGGCAGTCGTCCTGCCTGGATGCGCCGCCAGGGTCATTCGTGGCGACGGGTGGTGCGAGTACAGCAACTAAATGCCCGGAGGGGCAGTTCCAGCCGGACTCCGGGCAGGGCGAGTGTCTACTCGCCCCGGTAGGGTCGTTTGTCGCTGACCCCGGGTTGACCGAAGCCACCGCCTGCCCACTCGGCCGTTACCAGCCGGACGAAGGGCAAGAATCCTGCCTTTTCGCCCCGCCCGGATCATTCGTAGATACCACCGGCGCGCGCGAAGCCACGGCCTGCCCGGCCGGAACGTACCAGCCGAACGAAGGGCAGCCGTCCTGCCTGCCCGCGCCGCCCGGATACTACGTAGAGATAGCTGGCGCGCGGATACCGACGGCCTGCCCGCTGGGTCAGTACCAACCGGACCCGGGCCGGACTGGCTGTCTGCTCGCGCCTCCCGGGCGGTTTGTCGATGCGCTCGGTGCATCCGCAACCACCGCATGCCCGCTCGGCAGCTACCAGCACCTCGAAGGGCAATCCTTCTGCCGCCTCGCCGAACCGGGTTCGTACGTCGATACCACCGGCGCCGTCGCTTCCAGCGAGTGCCCGCCTGGCCGCTTCCAGCCGGACGAAGGGCAGTCGACGTGCCGGCAAGCGCCGCCAGGGTCATTCGTGGCGACAAGCGGTGCGAGTTCAGCAACCAAATGTCCGGAGGGTCAGTACCAGCCGGACCCCGGCCAAGCCGCGTGTCTGCTCGCCCCGATAGGCGCTTTTGTCGCTGCCGCCGGGCTTGCCGCATTCAGCCTCTGCCCGCTCGGCCGCTACCAGCCGGACGAAGGGCAAGCATCCTGCCTCTTCGCCCCGCCCGGTTCGTTCGTAGAGACCACTGGCGCGCGTGAAGCAACGGCCTGCCCGGCCGGAACGTACCAGCCCAACGAAGGGCAGTCTTCCTGCCTGCTGGCGCCGCCTGGAACTTACGTGGAGATAGCCGGCGCGCGTGAAGCGACGGCCTGCCCGCTGGGTCAGTACCAGCCGGACCCGGGTCAGACGTCCTGTCTGCTCGCGGCTCCCGGGCGGTATGTCGATACGCTCGGTGCAACGAGCGTGAAGGCGTGCCCGGTTGGCTCATACCAGCCGCTTGCCGGGCAGTCTGATTGCCGGCTCGCCGAGCCGGGCACGTTCGTGGCACCCGAAGGCGCGATTGGGACTGTAGTTTGCCCCGTCGGCCGCTACCAACCAGATGCCGGGCGCGAGTCGTGCGCGCTCGCGCCATTCGGTTCGTATGTCTGGGCAACAGCCGCAATTGCGCCGACCGCATGCCCGATCGGCACCACGACCGTGGTGCTTGGCGCTACCTCGATCGACGATTGCCTGCCGATCGATACCGACGCCGATGGCGACGGCATCGACGACGTCCACGACCTCTGCCCTTCGGACCCTGAGACCATGAACGGCTACGAAGACGAAGATGGTTGCCCGGATGTCGCACCCGTAACCGATGCCTGCTCCGTACCGCCGACGATCATTGGCACGAACGGCAACGACACCATCTACGGCACGCCCGGCAACGATGTGATCTGGGCGCTCGGCGGGAACGACACCATTTACGGGGGCGGCGGCGACGACATTATCTGCGCCGGCCCGGGCAACGACAGAGTCTTCGGCGGACCTGGAAATGACGTGATTAATACCGGCGACGGCAACGACAAGGTCGAGGCTGGCGGCGGCAACAACATCATCCTCACCGGCGATGGCAACGACGAAATCACCTCGGGCTCCGGGAACGACGTCATTGACACTGGTCGCGGCAACGACAAAGTCGATGCGGGTGGCGGGAACAACACCATTGTCACCGGCGATGGCAA
>JBBSKE010000122.1:0-9294 GCA_038256595.1 Tepidiformales bacterium
CCCGCGTCGAGGTCATCAATGTCGTTGGCGTTCGGGCCATTCGGGGTGAGGTCGATCGAAAGACCGCCGTTCGAATGGATGCTGTTCCCCAGGATCGAGATCGCGGCGGCATCGACGGATTCGAGCCAGATGCCGTCTCCCGTGTTGAAGGCGATGGTGTTCCCCTCGTTCCCGGCGCCGCCGATGAGGACATCGACCGCGCTGGGATTCGAATAGAAGCGGACGCCTTCGCCGGTGTTCGGGATGGGGAGCAGGCCGGTGATATCCGTGCCGATCTTGTTGCCCTGGATCTTCATGCCAGCTACGCCCGGCGCAATGTCGATCCCTCCGCCGTTTCCGGAGATGAGATTACCCTCGCCGGCGAGGCCGCTGCCGATCTGCGCTCCCGGCACGTTATAGGCGCCGATGCCACCGAACAAGTTGCCGAGCGCGGCGGTTCCTTGCGCGTTCGTCCCTATCCGGTTTCCGAAAATCTGCAGGTTCGTCGTGGGCGTCGGGTAGAGCGTCTGGATACCGAAGCCCTTGTGGCCCGAAATGACGTTATCCCGGATGGTGACGGCATCGTGGCCTCCGAAAACGAACACGCCGTGGCCCTGTTCGGCCGGGATTGCGGCGCCCGTCCGGTCAACGCCGATGTAGTTGCCCTGGACGACCGCGTTGTCGTTGTCGAGGCTGACGCCATTCCAGAATTCGCCAGTCTTTCCATTCGCGGCAATCACGTTGCGATGGGCGATGGTGGGGCCTCCGATAGTGGAACTCGCGTTCGTTGCAACACCGCTGCGCAGGTTCGAGAGCGAGGTGGTTCCGTCGGCCGCCACTCCGATGAAGTTCCCGGCGATGGAATGTCCACTTCCGCCGATGATGGAGACGCCGTTCTGGTCGTTCCCCGAGAGCACGTTGCGCGCCGCAGGCGTGGGTCCCCCGACTGTCACATTCGTGGCAACTGACAGCGAAATGGCGGTGAAATTCGGCACGGACGTGGTTCCCGTCGCGTCCGTACCGATGAAGTTGCCCGCGATACTGTGTCCTGTGCCGCCGGACACGGAGATGCCGTAAGAAGAGAAGCCCTGGATGACCAGCCCTCGCACGGTGCTTGTCGAACCGCTCAGCCTCAAGCCATTGACGAATCCGGCGGCGTTCGAGCCGTCCAGGACGATCCGGTAGACCGCGTTGACTGGCTGATCGATGTCGGCCGTATTTGCGGTCGCGCCGTCGCAGGTGCCGCAGAAGCCGTCGATGGTCACCGGGGCCGAAATCGCCGGGAGTTCCGTCGTGATGGCGATGGTGTGTGTGGAACTGCCGGGGATGTTGAAGACGATGGTGCTCGGCACTGCCGGGGTCAGGTTTGCCGCATCGAGCGCCGCGCGCAGCGAGCCGGGGCCGTCGTTGGCGATGTTCGTGACTTCGATGGTGCCTGCGGCGCGGGCAACAGGAGCATGCCGGGCGGCAAGGGTTAAAGGGAGAGCAAAAGCGACGAGGGCGAGCGTGAGCGCGAGACAGGTGGAACGGCGGCGAATGGGATACATGCACATGACAGTAGGGACTGCCCCGGATACGGCAATCCATCATCCGTCCAGGGTGGGTCACTCTCTCGGGGGAGGCACGGAGGCGGTGGTACGTGGCGGGTGGCTCGTCACGCACCACCGGGGGGCTCCGGCTCCAGGTACGGAGCAGATTCGAGACTGAGCGCCCCGGAAGAGCTTCGTACTGCAATCTACGATGCAGCGGCCTGCCCGGATCAATACCCCTGATCTGTTTCCCACTCGGTACGGTAGCGCACATAAGCTCAGTATTTGCAGCCGCATTTTCCCACGGTTGGATTCTATCGAAGCGATAAACGGCGCGTTCGAGTTCATTGCGATGCGCTTGTGATGTTCTTGCTGCGAACTTCGTGTCTTGCGAGATGCCTTTGCTGCGAAGGTGGGGAAGTACCCCCGACGGAGGCAATTACGTATGCCTGACGCCTGGTCCGCGAAAGATAAGCGGCAATTCGAACACATCAAACAGAGCGAACTTAACCAAGGAGAGAACGCAGACATGGCCGAAGAAGTAGCCGCTAGAACTGTCAACAAGCGCCGCCGCATGGATGGTCGCACGCCCAACAAGCGCACGCAGGGCACGGGCAACCCGAATACGCCGATCCCGGATCGCACTCGCGACGAACTGTACAACGTCGCGAAAGAGATGGGCATTGTCGGCCGCGGACACATGTCCAAGGCAGAGCTCGTGAAGGAAATCACCCGCCGCCAGTCGTAAGACCGGCCTGGATCTCCGCGGTTGGCAGGGACCCGAGTGGGAAGGCACGATGCCTTCCTCAGCCCTCCAACCGTTTCCCAACCAGCTTTTCGGCGAACTGCAACATGCGAAGCTGATGCGCGACCTGCATCTCGATCGAGAATGCGCCGTGTCCGGCATCGAACCAATCGACTTCGATATCCTTCCCCAGCTCCAGCATCCGCTCTTCGTAAGCGCGCAGCTGTCGCGGCGGGCAGCGCGTGTCGTTCGAGCCCTGGATGACGAGCACCGGCGCCTGCACGTTCGCGATGTAGGTGATAGGTGAGGCCGCGCGGTGTTCTGCCGGCAACTGCTCCGGGCTGCCGCCGAATAGCGCTTGCTGATAGCGCCGCAGCCCTTCGTTCTGGTCTTCGTACATCAGTCCCCAGTCGGCGATGGCGATCCCGGCCATGCCGCCGGCCCAGAGGTCGGGTGCGCGGCCGAGTGCCTGGAGCGTCAGGTAGCCGCCGTATGACCAGCCCGTGAGCAGGATCTTGCTCGGGAGGGCGATGCCGATTGCCACCAGCCAGTCGCGCGCGGCGACGATGTCATCGACTTCGAGGTCGCCGAGGTGGCCGTGGATGGCGTTTTCGAAATCGTATCCGAAGGTGTAGGAGCCGCGATAGTTGATTGTGAGGAACGCGAAGCCGTGGTCGACCCAGGCGTGTCCCTGGCGATGGTAGGATTCGGCGGCGACAGCGGTAGGGCCGCCATGGGTCTCGATAATCGTCGGGAACGGGCCAGCTCCGGGAGGCGTAGCGAGCCAGCCCTGGATGCTCGCGCCGCCGCTCGAAGCGAACTGGATCGAGCGCCAGCGGTGACCGCTTGGTGCGGGTTCGCCTTCGAGGGCGACGCGCAGGGTGTCGCCGGAAACCTCGTTCATGACGATGGTGCGCACCGGGTGCTCGCTGCTGCTGTGGTTCGCCCAGATCTCGTCGTGCTCTCCGAACCAGGCGCCGCCGATTGTGCCGCCGGGATGGTCCGGCCAATGCGAATCGCCGCTCTTCAGTTCGCAGGTGCCGATGCGCTGGACGGCCTGGTGGAAGTGGCGCAGGAGGAGCTTCGTGGCGTCGGTGCTCCAGTCCGTGATCCCGACTTCGCCCGTGATGCCCGGCAGCGCGAGGTCGTTCCGTTCGCCGGTGAGCGGGTTCCAGGTGAGCGGGCGGTCGAACCCGGAGCGGTCGGTCACGGCACAGATGCGTGGGTCGCCGGCAGTGGGCGAGAAGCGCACGAGGCCGATCGAGTTGCCGCGGTCGTGGAGTTCGGCCGTACGTTCGCCCGTGCAGGTATCGATGACCACGAGGCTCGCGTCCATTGTCCCGCTGCGTTCGGTGCAGCCGACGGCGAGGAGGGTCGAATCGGCGGAGAGCGCCATCCCCATGAGCATGGTCGGCGCGTGGTAGAGCTGCCGCCATTCGCCAATGACCGCGTCCTTCGTGAGCGGCGCCGAATAGACGCGGAAGCCCTCGCGGGTGGCGCTGGTGAAGGCGATCCGGCGGCCATCGCGGCTGAATTCGGGCAGGGACATCGCGTAGACCGAGTGGTCCGGGGTGACGTCGAGCGCCTCGCCGCCTTCCCAGGGGATGCGCACGATGTGGCCGATCTCGTTGCCGCTCTTGTCGGCGTGGTAGTAGATGTACTCGCCGGCCGGGTCGATGACGCCGACCGGGGTGCCTGCGGGGACGTTCGTCAGCTGGCGAAAGTCCCCGTTGCGTGTATCCCAGGCATAGAGTTGACTAACGCCCGTGCGGTTAGAAACGGCGAGCGCCCGCCACGGGGCTTCTTCTGCAAACTCTAACGCGGATGAAATGGAGGCTCGAAAGCGGAGTTTCCACGGGGCGTTGTCAGTGGTATCGACCGGATGCGTGATTACTGCCCCTTGAACTGCGGCTCTCGTTTTTCGAGGAAGGACATGCGCCCCTCTTTCGAATCTTCTGTGCCAGACGTAATGCCCTGGAGGTACTGTTCCATCTCGACCTGCGAATCGAGGTCGCGGTCGAATGCCGAGCGGATGAGCCGCTTGTCGAGTTCGAGCGCGAGGGACGGGCCATGGGCGATGGACAGGGCGAGTTCGCTGACGCGGGCCTCGAAGTTCTCTTTGGTCGCCATCTCGCTCGCGAGGCCGATCTTGACCGCCTCTTCGCCACCGACGATGCGGCCGGTATAGAGCATCTCAAGCGCGCGCTCCGAGCCGACGAGGCGAGGGAGGAACCAGGTGGTGCCGGTGTCGGCAGAGATGCCGCGCTTCGTGAAGATGGCGGCGAAACGCGCATCCTCGCGGGCGATGCGAATGTCAGCGGCGAGGGCGAGCGAGAAGCCCGCACCCACGGCCGCACCATTGACCGCCGCGATCGTGGGCTTCGTGCAGTGGTAGACCGAGGCCGGCCCGAGGAAGCGAGTCTTGTACTTCGCTTTGCGGCCCGAGACCGGACGCGGCGACCAGTTCGCTTCGGAGCTGCGATCGGTGAGGTCCGTCCCCGCGCAGAAGCTGCGGCCGGCGCCAGTGATCACGACACAGCGAACCTCGTCGTCCGATTCGGCGAGGTCGATGGCGGATTCGATCTCGGCCCAGGTGCTCCAGGTGGCGGCGTTCATCTTCTCGGGTTTGTTGATGGTAATCCGGCAGATGTTGTCTTCGACGGTATACAGGACATCGGTGAAGGACATGCGGCAATCCTTTGCGACAGGTGAACTATCGGTTTTTCGCGTGATTCTGTCAGGGTCCGGCCGAGTGCGCGAATCCCCGGCCGGGTTGGCCCAGGTTCGCTTCGCCTCGTCACGTGGACTGCTCCCTGACAGCTTACTCCTTTGCGAGCGCTCCAAGCAGTTCGACAGTGCGCGGGACCGCCGTCTTCTCTTCCGAAAGCACGAGCGGCATGGCGATAATCTCGTCGACGCCGAAGGAGTGGATCTCGCGGATGCGGGTCGCGACCGTCTCTTCGTCGCCCCAGAGGACGAGCGCATCGCGCATGGCGTCGGAAAAGGTGCCGTCCTTGGCCTCGGGGAAGCCGGCGTCCTGCCACATCTGCGAGTAGTAGGGCACCCGCGGGTAGAAGCCGACCTGGCGCTGCGAGGCGGAAGCGACGGCTTCCATGTTGTTGGTGACCACGATTGGCACGTGGGCGATGACCTTCGGCACGGCGCGGCCCGCCTTTTCGGCACCGGTCTTGATGTTCGGCACGGCCACATCACGCATGTAGGGCAGGGGCGAGACCCAGGAGATGCCCGCCTCGACGAGTTCGCCGGCCATCTGCCAGGCGTTCGGGCGAAGGGCCGAGATCATGACGCGCACCTGCGACGGCGAGGCGATCTGGGTGTGGGCACTCAGCCGCTTGCCCTTGAAATCGACTTTGCCCTCGCCGAGGAGCGCGTTGAGGATGGTTACGTATTCGCGAAGGTGCTGGAGCGGTCGGTCGAACGGGATCTCGTAGACGCCTTCGACCGAGGGCTTGTGGCTCGGCCCGACGCCGAGGCGCAGGCGACCGGGCGCGAGTTGGTCGATGACGAGGGCTGACTGTGCGAGGGCGATCGGGTGGCGCGGGAAGGTCGGCATGATGCACGTGCCGAATTCGATGCGCTCGTTCTGAAGGGCGGCAGCGGCAAAGACACCCATCGGGTCCGGGGCGGCGCCGCCGCAGGTCATCCAGGCGACATCAACGCCGGCTTTTTCGGCGTCACGGATGCGCTCGAGGGTAACGGGAACAGTCGGTGCGACGATGTGCACGCCGATGGTGAGGTTCTTCATGGGATGCTCCAGTAGATTGTTTCGGTGGAGCGAAGTTTACCGCCTCACGCGGGGAAGCGCTGCCAATTCCCTACCGAACACGCTACTGACCGGCGCGGACGAGGCCCATTTCGTAGGCGGCGATGGTCGCGTGGACGCGGTCGCGCAGTTCGAGCTTCATGAGCACGTTCGAGACGTGGGTCTTCACGGTGGCTGCGCTGAGCACCAGCAGGTCCGCGATCTCCTGGTTCGAACGCCCCCGCGCGACGAGGCGCAGGACATCCAGTTCGCGCGCGGTGAGGCTTGCGAGTTTCGCGTTGTCGAGATTCGCCGGGGCCGCGTGGGCGAAGGCGTCGATCACGCGGCGAGTGACTGCCGGCGCCAGCACTGCCTCCCCCGCAGCGACGAGGCGGATGGCGGCGGCGAGTTCCTCGGCGGTTGCGTCCTTGAGGAGGAATCCGCTGGCCCCGGCCTTGAGCGCCTCGAACACGTACTCATCGAGGTCGAAGGTGGTGAGGGCAAGCAGACGGGTGGGCGCCTTCGCTGCCGCAATCTTGCGCATCGCGGTGATGCCGTCCATCACCGGCATGCGAATGTCGAGCAGCGCGACATCGGGCCGTTCCTGGAGGATGATGCGGACCGCTTCCTCGCCGTCTGCTGCCTCGCCGGCGATTTCGATGTCCGGCTCCATGGAGAGCAGCGACACCAGCCCTCGGCGCACCATTCCCTGGTCATCGGCGACGACGATCCTAATCACGCAGGGCCTCCTCGCGCACGGGCAGGCGGGCGGCGACGCGGAAGCCGTGCGGTTTCGCTGGCCCGAATTCGAGCCAGCCGCCGTAGACGCCAACGCGCTCGCGCATGCCAACGAGCCCGGCGCCTCCATCGCGCTGGCGAAGCGGCCGCTCGCCATCGTCGAGCACTTCGACATCGAGTTCGCGGTCGCCGTAGCGGAGGATGACCTGGGCGTGGGCCGGCCCGGCATGCTTGAGCACGTTCGTCAGGCCTTCCTGGACGATGCGATAGCCGGCGAGATCGACGCCTGGCGGCAGCGGCACAGCTTCGCCCTCGACCTGGAGGTCCACTGGCAGCCCCGCCGCGCGCGTCTGGTCGATGAGGCGCGGGAGCTGGCCGAGCCCGGGCTGGGGTTCGAGTTCGAGGGCACCGCCCTGCACGCGAAGCACGCCGAGCATGCGGCGCATTTCGCCCATCGCCTGGCGGCCGACGGTTTCGATGGCGCGCAGGTCCTCGGCGGTCTGTTCCTGGCCGGGGTCGAGGCGGCGACGGACCGCCTGCAACTGGATGACGACAAGGCTGATGGAGTGGGAAACGATGTCGTGGAGCTCCCGGGCGATGCGCGCGCGCTCAGCCTCGACCGCCTCCTGGGCGCGCACTTCGCGTTCTGCTTCGAGCTGGGCGGCCAGTTCACGCAGGGATTCGGTCTGTTCGGCGCGCTCGCGGAAGAGCGCCCCGGCCCCGAGCAAGCCGCCATAGAGCACGGTCACGGCCACCGCATCGATGATATAGACCGGGCTGCCGAAGTTCGCGAACGGGGAAATGATGAGGACGGAGGCGACGATCGGGATCGCCAGGTACATCTTCGGCGGGCGCATTTCGTAGCCAACATTGACCGAGGCGATCGATGCACCGAGCACGGAGGCGAAGGTCGCCTCCTCGGCAGAGAACTCGGCAGTCGCCCCAACAATAATGAAGGCGAGCAGGAGAGTCAGCAGCGGCGCCTGGCGGCGTTCGAAGACGGCCAAGGCGAGAACCGTGCTGAGCAGCGCCTGCACTGGCGGGTTACTCGATTCGCCGATGATCGTGGCTTCGAGGGGACCGACGACGAGGATAATCGCCGCCACTGCCGCGGTTTTCCAGCCTGGCCACCAGCGTTCGCGCACGTACTCCACTGGCGAAACGTACCACAGGATTCGCAGCGGGCATCCGTCCCAGGGATGACTTTTCCGCCGCCGATAATCCCCTTTCCGGGGGACCGGTTTCGGACCAGAGGAAGGATTCTGCACTCTGCTGCAGCGGAGAGGATAGCTGCACAGCGGTGGAGCCCACCGGCACATCGCAAAAACAACAGGAGAATTCAGATGGCTTCCTTCGCAGTATCCAAGAGTGCCGTTCGCGCCGAGACAAGCGTCGCGGCCGGCAGCAAAACATGGGCGTGGCTTGGCCTCGGCTCGGCAATCCTCGGCATCCTCGTCACCTGGTCAGTGCAGCTGCTCATCCCGCAGGCCTCGATGGAGGCGGGCGGCCAGGCATTGCTCGGCGACCTCGACACCACTCGGAACGAGGTCTTCTACCGGGTAACCTCCGGGCTGGGCTACATCCTCTCGGCGGGCCTCGTGGTCTACGGCATCGGCCTGTACCGCCACCTGGACAGGAAAGCGGGCGGCTCGAGCATCATCCCGGCGGTGCTCCTCGGCTCGTTCATCATCACCGCGGCCTCGCTGGCGATCGCGATGTCGTTTCGCGCCCAGGTCTTCGATGGCATCAGCTACTACGCCGGCGACCCGTCCTCGCATGTCACCATGCAACGCCTTTCGCAGGACTCCGTGTTGACGGCCTGGGCCACGCTCTTCGCCGGGATCACCGCAGTCGCGGTTGGGGGCCTCAAGGGGACGCTCTTCCCGAAGGGCATGGGCATCTTCAGCGCGATTGTGCTCGTCCCGATGACGCTGCTCCTGCTCGGAGGCGTGGCCTTCCCGGCCGGGGCGATGGTTGCGCTGCCGTGGTTCCTGGTGTTCGCGGCCTGGGGAGTGCGGCAGCCGGTGTTGGACTAGCGACGGGCTCTAGGCTTTTGGCTATAGGCTCTAAGCAGGTCCGAATTGTCTGCAGGAGTGCTCGTGAGGGGGCTCCTGCTTGCGTTTGGGGGCCTGGCGCTGAATCGCAGCATTACCTTGCGCTGTAGCGAACTCGCCGGGGAGCATACCCTGAGGGACGAATGCGCCGACTTGGACTCCTGGTAATCGTGTGTGGGCTGCTGGCGGGCAGCGCGTGTGGTGGCGACGAAGAAGGCGGCAACGTCTTCCTCCAGGTCATTACGCCGGCGGGCGCGCCGACGAAAGTGCCGCTTGCCGAACAGACACCGACGCCCCCGCCCGAAGTGATTATGTCAGCTGACGCGGTCTACCAGGCGGGCGCGCTGCTTATCTCGGTGACGGGCGAAATTAACTCCGGGAGCATCACCGCGCTCGGCCGCACGATTCCGCTGAGCAAGGGCTCCCAGAGCCTCTTCACGTTCTTCCCCATCGAAACCGAGGCCGAACCGGGCATCTACCCGATGC
>JBBSKE010000123.1:0-9281 GCA_038256595.1 Tepidiformales bacterium
GCCGCCAGGCCTCTGCGGCCGCCTCGCGCGTCGAAACGCCCATCCGCGCGAGGATCTCGCTGACGTGCCACTTCACCCCATCGAGCGTGATCCCGAGTTCGGTCGCGATCTCGTGGTTCGTCTTACCCGCGGCCACCCGCGCGAGCACCTCGCGCTGGCGGCCGGTGAGCTGACTGGTGAGGTGGGTCCGGTGGTGTGCCTGCCGCTGCTGTGTCATGGCCCCTACCCTACGCCGCTCACCGCCTGGTTCCCTACCCGATGGGAACTATGCCAAAAGGAGATTTACCAGCATCCGAACACTCGTCGCTCATGGGCAAGAGAAACGCCTCTCGCTCCGTCCCTGATGACGTAGCGGAGTGGCCGCGAATTCGCTCGAGCCTTGCAATGAAATATTTTCGTGAGCTTGCCTTAGCTCCGGGCAATGCGCGTGTCTCCGCGCGAATGGTTTCCTATCACACAAGACCGGCACCGCCGGCCATTGGGACATCAGCGAATAGAGGAGAACCCACATGACAATGCGTAGCACCAGTACCGAACAGAACATCACACGCCCTCGCACCGCAGCGGCCACCTTTGGCAGCCGCGATGAGGCAGAGCGAGCGGTAGACCGCCTTCGCGACGCCGGATTCGACCACGAGCAGATCGGCTGGGCCATGCGCCAGGGCGACAACCCCGATGGAACCAAGGACGTTGCCAAGGGCGCCACAGCCGGGGCAGTCACTGGCGCAGGTTTGGGCGCGGCGGGCGCGGCCGTGGCTATGGCGCTTATTCCTGGTGTCGGTCCGTTCATCGCGGGTGGCTACCTCGGCACCATCCTGACCACCGCAGGCGTCAGCGCGGCTGCTGGCGGTCTCCTCGGAGGGATGGCAGGCCTCGGCTTCGATGAAGACGAGACGCGCCACTACGAAGACGCGCTCAAGGGCGGCCGGGCCGTCGTTACCGTGCAGGCAGGTGATCGCTACACCGAGGCAGCCGACATTCTTCGCGACTGCGGCGGCGACACCTTCCGGCCCAACGATGGGAACGTCGGCATCCGCTAAACAGCCGCTCGTGCGCGAGCAGCCTGGCTCGATCAGTCGCCCGCCCGGCAGGGATCGGACGGCTGATCATTCTGGAAGGGCGCGGGAGCAATGTTGCTCCCGCGCTTCGTTTTGCTTGAAAAGCATCTGACAGAGCCGATTCAGGGCAGGACGGTGACCTTGATTGCGCCGCTGTGCTTGTCCACCGAGGCGGCGAAGGCCTCGTTCGCCTGGTCCAGCGGGAAGGTGTGCGTGACCAGCGGCTTCACGAGGTCGGAGTGCCGCTGCAGGAGCGCGAGCGTCTCGTCGTAGTCGGTGGGGCTGCCCGCGTCGTAGCCCCAGGCGCCGACAATCGTGAGCTCCTCGCGCCAGATGCGGGTGGTCGAAATCGTCTGCGGAACCTGGTGGATGCCGAGCAGCAACACTTTGCCGCCGCGCGTCGCGAGGTTGATCGCCTGCTGGAAGGTTGGCGCGCTCCCGCCGACCGTTTCGATGACGAGGTCCCACGGTCCACTGGTCGCCGCCGGGCTGCCACGGCCCACATCCGCGGGGTCGAACACTTCGTCCGCGCCCAGCGAGCGGGCAGCTGTCGCCTGCTGCGGGTAGCGCGCCGTGATCCCGATGTGGGCGGCGCCAGCGTCTTTCGCGACCAGTGCCGCGAACAGCCCGATAGTCCCCGCGCCGAGAATCAGCACGCGCTGTCCTGCCACGCCACCCGCGCGCTTGATCCCATGCAGGCTGATCGCGCAAGGCTCGGAGAGCGCCGCCACCGTCCAGTCCATGCCCCCCGGCACGAGGTAGACGAGGCCCGCCTGGGCGAGGAAATACTCGCCCATGCCGCCGGGATAACCGACGCCCGAGAACTGCAATGCGCGGCAGAGCTGCAACCGGCCAACCTTGCAGACCTCGCAGGTGGTGCAGGTTCGGCCCGCGAAGACGGCGACGCGCGTGCCGGGAGGCGGGCCCTCGACGCCGGGGCCGAGCGCGACCACTTCGCCCGCGAGTTCGTGCCCAGGTCCGATGCCGTCGAGGTGCTGGCGTGGCGCGTCATCGTGGAACGCGTGGAGGTCGCTGCCACAGATTCCGGCCGCCCGGATGCGCACGAGAATCTCGCCGGCGTCCGGGGTGGCGACCGGCACGTCGCGCACGCCGATCACGTTGTTCGCGACCCAGATCGCGCTGCGACCCGTTCGAGGCAAAGACGAAGCTCCGGCTAATTCGCTCACGGCGACCTCACAACTTGCGGTACTTCGCGCGAGTATAGCGCCGCGCGCAGGTGCCTTGCGCTTCAGTTTGCTGGCCCCAGACTTTGCGCCTGGCGCCAATTCAGTCGGACGCCGCGCGCAAGCAAGGGGTCGCGTGATTTGCCACCCAATCGACTGCCCGCAGGCCCACGGTTCGTGGCTCGCCGCTGCGGGTGTCCACCAGATTTTGCGTCCCCGGCGAACCGTTAGAACTCGATTACGCAGCGCCCGCGGGTGCCGCCCGCTTCGAGTCGCGCGTGCGCGTCCGCCGCCTGCTCCATTGGGAAGGTCGCCGCGACCCGCAATGTGATCTGCCTGGCCTCGGTCTGCTGCCGGAGCTGGTCGAGGAGGTCCGCGCGGTGGTCGTAGTTGCGAACCATCGTCCGGTGGAACGTGATGTCGCGCTCGCCATTGCCGGCATAGCCGCGCACCGAGGCGAACGCGCCGCCATCCTTCACTGCGCCGACCGCAAGCTCATTCTGGACCGCGCCGTCCGCGAGGCCATCGACACCATCGGGACAGACCGCGCGAATCTTCTCCGAAATATCGTCGCCGCGGCGAACCACGACGTCGGCGCCGAGGTCACGCACGAGCTGCTCGTCCTTTTCCGACGCATCGGCGATGACCCGCAGCCCGGCGATCTTCGCGAGCTGAACGACATAACCGCCGTAGCAGCCGGCCGCCCCGGTGACTGCGATGGTCTGGCCCGGCTGGAGCGCGAGCTGGTCGAGCGAAAGGCGCGCAGTGAGAGCGTTCATCGGCAGCGTGGAGGCTTCGACGTGGCTCGAACCTGCTGGCGCGCGCGAAACCGCATCGGCCGCGAGGACAATCGACTGGCGGTAAGCGCCGTGGCTGCCACTCGGGATGACCATCGCCATCACCGCGTCGCCAACCGCGAGGTCGGTCACCGTATCCGGCCCAATTTCGTCGATGACGCCGGCCGCGTCCATGCCCGGCACTTGGGGCGGGGCGATGTTCTTCAGCATCTCCGCCCGGCTGCCATCGCGGATGCCCGTATCCGTCGGATTCACCGTGGCCGCGTGGACGCGAATCCGAACCTGACCTGGCCCGGCATGGACCTCCGGCAACTCGACCACCTGGAGCACTTCCGGCCCGCCGTATTCGATCACTCCAACTCCGCGCATGACTTCCTCCATCGAACGCGCACCGGGCGCGCAACCTGTGAGGGCGACTCTACGCGGCCCGGCCGTCTCGTTCGAGTGCGAACCCGGGTGGCCCTACAGCGGCAGGCTCACCGCGCTCCCACTCTGGGCGCTGCGGGTCACCGCCTCCGTGAACTCCATGTAGGCCACGCCGTCTTCGAACGAGGTGCGCGTCACCCGCTCTTCGCCCCGGATCGCGCGGATGAACTCCTCTTCGACTCGCCAGCTGCCCTGCTTTTCGGCCGGCACCTCGATTGGCGCGAGGGTCTTGTCGCCGCGCTTGCCGCCGAAGAGCGTCTGCGTTGCCATTTCGAGGTGGAGCGTGCCTTCGCTGCCGAAGAGCCAGGCGTCGCCGCTCGGTGCGAGGCCGGTGACCGCGCTGAAGGCGAGGTGTGCCTGTCCGCCCATCGCCATCTGACAGAGCACGTCCACGTGGTCCGGCACGGTGACGGTTCGCGCGACGCCGGCGCCATCGATGCGCCGCTTTGCCGAGACACTCGTCATCGCCGAAACGCGCGAGGCCGGGCCGACCCAGCGCATCAGCGCCTCATACCAGATGCCCATCGTCATGATGTTGTAGCCGCTCAGCTCGCGATCGTGCCGCCAGGCGAGCGCGCCGTTCTGCTCGACGAACCCCGGCGTAGTCGCGCGCAGTTCGATCGATATGAGGTCGCCGAGGTAGCCGCTCGCCACCAGCTCCGTGATGACCTGGTCGAACTTGAACGTGAAAGGCGAGGGTACGATCTGCGTCACCAGGCCCGGGTGCGCGCGAGCCGCCGCCAGCATCGCGCGCGCTTCGGTCGCATCCATCGCCATGCGCGCCTCGGTGAGCACGTGCTTGCCCGCTTCGAGCGCCGCAATCGTGATCGGCGCGTGAAGGTATGGCCAGGTGCCGATGAAGATGGCGTTCGTGTCGTCCGCCTCCACCAGTTCGCGCCACGAACCGTAGACCTTCGGGACGCCGAAATCGTCTGCGGCCTTCTGGCTCGAAGCGAGCGAACGGTTCGCCACCGAGACAATTTCCACGCCCGGCATCGCCCGGAACCCGGGGATATGCCGCAGCCTCGTGTTTGCGCCCGCGCCAACCATCCCGATGCGAATCTGCTCGTCGCTCATGCGAATCCTCCTGCGAATGCCGTTCCGAATGGCGCACACGGTACCACGGCAGCCCGCATATCGCCCTCCGCAGCGGACCGGTGCGCTTCTCCGGTGGCAGCTCCGGGCGTATCTTGGCGCAGCGACGGAGGGTGTGCTGATGAAGGTCGGATTGCTGCAATTTTTCTCGTGGACCGGCCGCGTGCCCGTCTCGACGGTCTACAGCCGCGCGATGGAGCGCGTCGATATGATGGACGACAGCCCCTACGACTGCATCTGGCTGGCCGAACACCACTTCACGACCTACAGCGTCTGCCCCTCGGTCACGCTCATGGGCACCTACATCGCCGCCCGCACGAAGCGGTTGCGCATCGGCACGGCGGTCACGCTCAACGCCTACTACCATCCCCTGCGGCTCGCCGAAGAGCTCGGCATGCTCGACGTCTTCTCGAACGGCCGCCTGAACTGGGGTTCCGGCCGCGGCTTCGACCCGACGGAGTTCAAGCTCTTCGGCATCACGAAAGACGACGTCTACGAACGCTTCCGCGAGACCGCCGATGTCGTCCAGGCGGCCTGGAAGAGCGAGCGCTTCAGCCATCACGGCAAGTACTTCGACTACGACGACGTGCTCGTCCTCCCGCGGCCGGTCCAGGAGCCGCATCCGCCGGTCTATCTCGCCGCCAGCTCGCCCGATTCGATCCGCCAGGCGGGCGCCGAGGGCTACACGATCATGCTCGACCCGCACTCTTCGAACGGCGAGATCAAGTACAAGCGCGGGCTCTACCAGGAGGTCATGGAGGCGAACGGCCACGTCGTCGGCGACCGCGACATTCCCATCCTGCGCTACGTCGCCCTCGCCGACACGCGCGAGGAAGCGATGGAGATCGCCCGCCGCAGCTCCTCCTGGACGGTCGGCGCCTACATCAACCCGAGCAAGACCGGCGGCCGCCCGCGCACCGTCATCCCCGGCCACGAACCCGAGCCGGACATGGACCCGGTCGAGCGCTACCTCCACGACGTCGCCATCGTCGGCACCGCGGCCGAGGTCATTGATCGCCTCAAAGAACTCGAGGTCGAAATCCCAATGAACTACCTGATGCTCGCGCCGATGAGCCAGGACACCTTCCTGCGCTTCACAAAGGACGTCCTCCCGCACGTGGTCTAAGCGCAAAACGAACCCCGATGCGCCAGCTCGGGGTCGCGTGATTCGCCACCAGGTCGCCCGCCGCAGGCCCACCTCGCCCGATTCGCCGCCGTCCCCGCGCGACGAGTTGCGCCTGGGGAGCGAAACAGCCGCCAGGTCACCCGCCCGCTCTGTTCCCGTCGCGGCTCCGATTCTACGGCGGGCCGTGCAGGCTTGGACCCTCGCGCCGGGCGTTGCCACGCTCCTGCGCCGCGATCCGCCGCGTCAGCCGCACCCCCAGGATGCTCGCCAGCACGAACGTCTCGATGATCGCCGTCACCGCCAGCGCAATCGGGATCGCGCGCACCCCCTGTGAGTCCATGAGCAGCGCGATAATCGTCGCCCGCGTTATCTGCTGGCCGATATTCGTGAACAACGGCGTGCGCGCGTCCTGCATCGCAATCAGCCCGCGGCTGAGCGCCTCGGTCGCCACATAGGCCGGCAGTGCGATGGCGTAGACGCGCAGGAGCCGGTTCGTCAGCAGCCCGTCCGCCGCTGTGAACTCGCCCCGTTCGAAAAGGATACGGATCGCATCTCGTCCAATGACATAAATCACCGCCATCGAAGGCAAGACGAGCACCACGACGGCCAGTACGGTCAGCGCGACGGTTCGCCGCATCCGCCGCCACTCCATCCGCGAGGCCTGCTCGGCGAGCCGCGGAAAGACCGCCTGCCCGACCGCCCCGGCGACCAGCGCAATCGGCAGGCCGCTCAGCATCCACGCGTTCTGGACGGCGGCGAGTGCCCCTGCCTCCGGCGCGGTCGAAGCGAACGCGGTATCGACGATGTGGCCGATGTAGCCGCTGAACACCACCAGTCCGTTCGGGATGAGCAGCCGGATGACCGCGCGGAGGTCCGGGTCATGCGGCCGCCAGGTTGGCCGGAACCGTGCCCCGCCCGCTCGCAGCCCCGGGAAGAGAATCGCCGCCTGCAGCAGCCCGCCCGCGACCACGCCCATCGTCGGACCGTAGATCCCGAGCTCTGGTAACTGCCGCACGGCGAGAATCGACGCAATCAGCGTGAAGTTGTGCGAGACGATCGAAATCGCCGTCAGGAGGAACTGGTTTCGGCTGTTGAGCACGGCGATCGCCACGCTCCCGGCCGCGAGGAAGAGCGGCTGGAGCAGCATGATGCGCGTGAGTGTCGTCGAAAGTTGCGCGGTCGGCTCGTCAAACCCCGGCGCCAGAATGTA
Source organism: Tepidiformales bacterium (assembly GCA_038256595.1). Taxonomy (GTDB): domain Bacteria; phylum Chloroflexota; class Dehalococcoidia; order Tepidiformales; family Tepidiformaceae; genus JBBSKE01. The sequence goes on from JBBSKE010000123.1 coordinate 6,897, forward strand.
GCGCACAAAGTAGGGTGCGAACACCTCCCCAATGATCACCAGCCCGACAAAGACGCTGCCGATGAGCGTGAGCACGAGATTCGTCAGTTCGCGCGCGGCTGCCTCGCCTTTTCGACTGCGCACGCCGATGAGCACCGGGATCATCGCGCTCGAAAGCGCCCCTCCGGCGATCAGCACATAGAACGTGTCAGGCAGCCGGAAGGCGGCGTAATAGGCGCTCGCTTCGTCGCCGGAGCCAAACTCCGCATTAAAGAGGACCTGCCGGACCGCTCCCAGCAGCGCCGAGAGCATGAACGCGGTCCCGAGGAGGATTGTCGCCTCGGTGACCGTGTATTTGCGTTCGGCCAGCCGCGCCATGAGCGATGGCCGGGGTCCGCTCCCGTTGCTGGCCCCCGGCGGGCGCATCTGCTCTCGCATCCATCGCGCCCCGTTTTTCGCCATGCTAGAACAGCCGCATGATACGGCCATTTCCGGCCGCCCGGCCAAATTCGCGGGCTCTAAGAACGCACATGCTATCCTCTGGAGTATGGCGAAGGATAAATTCGAAGACGCGAAAAAAGAAGTCGAGAAGCTCGGCATCGGCAAGTACACAAAGCACGTGCTGATCTGCATCGGGCCCGACTGTGTGAGCGAAAAGCAGGGGCAGGACGCCTGGACCCGTCTCAAGAAGCGGAGCGCCGAGCACAACGGCACGAAGGGTTGCGAGCCCGTCTACCGCTCGAAAGTCGGCTGCCTGCGCGTCTGCGAAGATGGCCCGGTGGGCGTCGTCTACCCCGACGGCACCTGGTACGGCGGCCTCACACCAGATGTCATCGACCGCGTGATGGACGAGCACATCCGCAAGGGCAAACCTGTCGAATCGCACATTATCGGCCGCAACCCGCTTTCCCTGCCGGTCGCCGAAATCGAATCCAGCGCCACCGACTAAATCGGAGCCGCGACGGGGCCGGAGCGGGCGGTTGACCTGGCACGGGAGACTCCCCGCCAGCCATCATCCGTCGCGCGCAATCGGCGGCAAGTCGGCTGAGTGGGCCTGCGGGCAGGATAAGTAGTGGCGAATCACCCGTCCCCGGGCTTGCGCGCCGGGGCTCGGACTCTTGATCGCAATCGGGTCGGCGATCGGTCGATTCGGCAAAGTGTCATTTCTTGTTGATGTAATTGTTCCAAAACTCGACCTTGTCGGTGATCGTTACAGTGTCGGTGTCTAGCTTAGGCCAGCCTGGCTTTTCATCCGCATCTTTGATGTCGCTAATGTGCATGTTGCCAACTTTCCAGATTCCGGGTGGGTTATTCTTTGCCAGGTTGGCCGCTTTCAACATTTCGAGCGACCTCGGCTCGAATCGCTGGGTAGCGTTATCTTCGCCGATTGCAACGGTAATTTGTTCGATTGTCACTGAAGCTGAATTCACCAGATCCAGAAGGGGATCACTGAATGCTTCGACTAGGTCGACATCGCCATTGGCACCGGCCAGGCCATCAACCATTCCCTGGAGTCCTGCGCGCCACGTCTCGCACACGTCGACGAGCTCCTCCATTGCGTTGGCCTCGCCCTCACGATTCTCATCCCTGAGCTTTGCGACCTCAGCACGCGTATTGAAGATATATGGTTGGATTTCGTTGAGGATTTTCTGAAGTTTCGGCAGTTTAGCAGCGGGGTTGCCCGCATACTTCTCGCTCCATCCCAGCGCTGATTCCATGCCGTCGCGGATCTCCGCCAGGAAGGATTCGCCTCGCAGCTTCGGCGAGTCACCAAAGCGGACACCGCCCTCCGTTTGGAATCTGAAGTGGTTTTCCAGCCAGTAGTTTTCCGGCGGGAAAAGCCGGGCCATAGTCGCTTTTTCGAGATTCCTGAGTGTCACGTTGTGGCCTGGAGCCAGTAGCTTTTCTTTGTCGTGGTCTTCGCCAACGATATTCAACTTTCCGGGATCGATTTCGCGGTGTACTGCCGTGCGAGCCGTCAGCAGCCGGCTGAGTACTCGATTCCCGACGGTGCGTTGGAGCTGGATGCCCGCCTCGGGACCGAAGGGGCGGGAGAAGTGGCCGGGTTCCTGAGCTCGATTCGCAGCGAGGGTCCTGGCAGTATTGCGGTTTGGCGCTTCAGCACCTGAGGCGCGCGCCCGGCTACCATCGCGGCGGCCAGGTTCTTCTTTGCCAATCGGGATTGCCTTGGACTTCATCTGCCCCCCGGGAGCAACCACGAATCGCGCCTGGCCGTGACTCGCAGCGTGAGACGCAGCGGCAGCCCGGACACCGGCACAACACTCAGCAGTTGTATGCGTCGATGCGGAACTCACAGTAGTGGAGAATCTCATTAGGGTCTGATGCTCGCGGACATCACACCCGCCCAACACGAACCGTAGCGAATCACCCGGAACGGGCCTGCGC
>JBBSKE010000124.1:0-9278 GCA_038256595.1 Tepidiformales bacterium
ATGATGTGCTGGCAGAGGTTCACGAGGCCGCTATTCGGCTCCCTGCCCATCGTTATGCGCAGATAGCGGCACTGGGTGGCGAACTGCGTTTCGCGTGGGACACCGAACGGCATGCTGTAGTCCTGGAGATGCTGCCTCGGGCCGAATGACCGCCGGGCGCGCGTCCAAGCATACACGAATCGGTGATTTTGGAACGAATCGGCCGCCGGTACTTCGGCCCGGTTGGATGCTCCGGGCCATGCCGCCGAGTGCTACGTGGTCCGGTTCGCACTCCGCACCGTTTCTTCACCCGCGGCCGCTGCCCGCCACATAGGCGGCCTGCTCGTGTAATATCGATGCCTACGACCGGCACGAAATGTTCGCGTGTACGAACCTTCGCCGAGGGGGCCCGTCATTCGTTTCCCATTTACCGCTGCCGGCCGCCAGGCCGCGAATTCCGCGGAGAGGTCACCGAAGGACCTGGCGGCGTCGGCCATGGCCAACCCGCAGTTTCGCCTGCTCTTCCTGGGCAACGTCACCACCATGCTCGGCTTCGGCATGATGCAGGTGGTCCAGGGCGTGCTCTCCTTCGAACTCACCGGCAAGAACTCCTCAGTCGGCTTCGTGGCCATGGGCTGGGGCCTGCCGATGCTCCTCCTCGGGCCCATGGGCGGCGCCCTCAGCGACCGCTTCTCGAAGCGCCTGCTCCTCATGTTCGGCCAGGCCGCCGTTGCCTTGATCTTCTTTGCCATCGGCGTCTTTTTCATCGCCGGGATGCTCAACATCTGGATTCTCTTCAGCCTGACCACGCTGATGGGACTCACGTTCGCAGCGCTGATGCCCGCGCGCCAGGCCTGGGTTGGCGACCTCCTGAAGGGTCCGGCGCTCGCGAACGGTATCGCCCTCCAGCAGATCATGATGAACGCCACCCGCATCGTCGGACCGATCATGGCCGGTGGCCTGATCGCCTGGGCGGTGACGGGCATCGGCGGGACCTACATTGCGATGTCTGTCCTGTTCGCTATCTCATTTGGGCTGCTCTTCTTCATGAACCCCACGAGCCGCCGCGCGGGCACGAATGCGAACTCGCTGCTTGGTGACGTCAAGATCGGCCTGCGGTACGTCTGGGGCAACGGCGAAGTGCGGCTCATGATGCTGATGTTCGCCGGCGTAGTGATGACTGCGTTCTCGTACACGCAGCTGATGCCGGGCTTCCTTCAGAACGAACTGGGCAAATCGACCGACCTCGTTGGGGTGCTCTTCGGCGCATCTGCGGTCGGTGGAATCGTGCTGACGCTCATTCTCACCAAGACCGGCCTGGGCACGAAGGCGTCCAAGTTGATGTTCGCCTGCGGCTTCGCGTCCGGCGTGAGCGTCATCCTCATGGCCCTCGCCCCGACCTTCGAGCTCGCGATTGTCGGCGCAATTCTGGTCGGCGCTTCGTCGAGCGGCTTCCAGATGTGCAACCAGGTGAACCTGATGCAGAAGACCGACCCGGCCTATTTCGGCCGTGTGATGTCGCTGACTATGACGGCGTTCGGCCTGCAAATGGTGGTCGGATTCCCGACTGGCGCGGTCGCCGATGCCGTGGGGGAACGGGGCACCATGGTCGGAATGGCCCTCGCCTGCCTCGCCATTGTCGCGGTCGGATGGCTTAGCCAGCGCAGCAAAGCCTGACCTCGAATTCTGCAGTGGGCCGCGGGGACCATCAGCAAAAAAAAGACTGCCCTTCATCATGTTCGACGTTATGTATTCTGAGGGGTAGGGACAGGCGCTGAACCCAGGCGGATGATGGCGTTATGGAACAGACACGAGACGGACGAACGAAGCTAACGAACCGCCAGCGCGAGGTCATGCACTTCGTCGCGAAGGGGCACACGAACGTCGAAATTGCGGCCGCGCTGGGGATAAGCGTGGATGGCGTGAAGTGGCACGTGCGCGAGCTCCTGATGCGCTTCGACGCCGAATCCCGCGAGGAGCTCGTCGAGCGTTGGGCGGCCGAGACCAGCGTCCGTGCGCGGTTTGCCTCGATTGGTACCGGGTTCCTCGGGCTGCTGCAGCCGAAATTCGCGGCGATCGCGGGCGGAACGCTGGTAGCCGTGGGCGGCGGCGTGACCGCGCTGGCAATGGCGATAGCGTCATCACCAGGGTTGGGCGCCGGCGATTCCTACTCGGCGGAGCCAACAGTCGTCCAGTATGGACCCTCGGCCCATGCCCTGGCGACGCTGCAAGGACTGTCCTTCCTTGCCCAGATCAAATCCATTCCACCCTCTGAGATTTACACAATTGGAGGGTTGAATGGTGATGAGTCGCGGGGAATTCTAGAAGCGGCCATGGAATCACCGACCAGCCTTTGCCTGGCAGCCATTGATGGTGCAACGAGCATAAGCGTCGCCACTTGTGGCAATTCGCAGAGCTTCCTCGCAAACGCAGGACCCGTGGGCACGGCAAGGCTTGTCACATCGCCAAACGGCCCCAGTGTCGTCACTCGCGAAATCCGCGCCGTCCTGGTGTTCCCGTCGAATGTCCAGCGAAGCGAGATACTGCTCGACAACGGAGGGATTCTGTCCGTCGTGCCTTCTCTTGGCCCAAGTGCGTTCGGCACCGATGTGAAGTTCGCTTATGCCGGTTTTGCTCCCGTCGATATGCCGTTCACCGTCGTGTCGTACGACAGCGGGGATACCGAGATCGGTCGATGGGTCGAACTTCCGCCCGATATTGAGCCGCGTGGCCCCAGGCATACCTGGGGACCATAGCGGTGACCGAATCCAGCCCTACGGCGCGACGATTGGGCCCGTGTTCACCACTTCGAAGGCGGTCGTCGGGATGAGCTTGAGCTGGTTCAGGTCGTCGTCGTTCCAGCGGGTGTCGCTGGCGCCGGTGATAAAGTTGTTCGAGCCATTGTCGGCGATGATCATCCCGTACTTCTTGAGGGTCTCGAGGATGACGCGCGACTGGCCGGTATAGCCGCTGATATCGAAGTCTGCGCGCAGGCGGAGGCGCAGGCCCATCGGCGGCAGCGTCGAATCGGAGCTGCTGCTCGCCCAGTGGGTCGCCGGGAGAATGAAGCCCCCGCGGTAGGTCTGGCGGACCGTAAAGCGGAGGGCGTGGTTCATGGCCCCGGACGCGACTTCGTCGTAGCGCGCGAGACCAGCGAGGACCGGCAGGCCGGCGGCATCAGCGGAGGTCCAGCCGAGCGGCCGGAGCGCGTTCGAGCCCAGGTCCCAGATCGCACCCGACTGGGCGTCCCAGCCCGTGCCGTTCGCCTCAGCAGCGTAGAGTTCGTAGAGCTTGCATTCGCCCTGGCGGACGACGAGGACGTGGGCATCGCTGCCGTTCTCGACCGGCGCATTCTGCGGAATCGGATAGGGGCCCGGGTCGCTTTCATCGCTATAGGCGGTCCAGGTGATGGGGGCGAGGGCCTGGTTCGCCGGCACGACCATGTAGGGGATGCCATATTCGCCGTTGCCGCCGAAGTCCGCGTGGAGGTACCTCTGGGCGCTGTTCCCGGCGATCGAGTCGATTTTCGCGATGTAGGCGGCCGAGTTCGGGTGGACCGGGTAGTTCGCGATGTTCGTGTTCCAGGGGTTGTCCGAAGGGAAGACCTGGCAGCCGCCGATCATCGGGGCGCTGGCGGAACCGATGGGCGTATTCGTCGCGGTCGCGGCCGGAGTGTTCGTCCGAGTGGCCGTCGGGGGCACCGGCGTGTTTGTGCGCGTTGCGGTCGGCGCCAGGGGAGTATTTGTTCGAGTGGCCGTCCGTGTCGCGGTCGCAACGGTCGTGTTCGTGCGCGTTGCGGTCGGCGAAGGCCCAGTGCACTTCACGACAATCGTCGTGTTGTTGAGGCGCGTGCTCGTGATGCGGTTGCCTTCGCAACGAACGTTCAGCTCGTCGCCGGGGCGGATGGTGGTGCTGCTGCTGGCTGCGAAAGCAACCATCCCGCCCATCGCAAGGAGTGCGGCGCCACTGAGCACCGGGACCAACCAACGTCGACGAGCCATGAACCCTCCGGCCGGGCGTCGCGTGGCGAAACCGGGTCATCTGCAACATCGGCGGGAGTTGGCGGGCGAACAAGCACGATCCGGTTACGGCACGGTAAGAACTTCGCGCGGGGTGGTCGCCGACGACGGGCGAGACTGCCCCCGAGAGGGGTCGAAGGCGGACCGCAATCCTCGATAGTAGAAGGCTAAAGAGCGGCCGATTGTGCCCGTTCAGCAACAACGAGTTCGCGCAGCCGTCGCAGTGCGTAGTCAAACAGGTCAGCCCGGTCCATGGCTGAGCCCGTTGCCTTCCACCGCTCCGAGTCGGCGTGCTGGGAGAGGATCGCCTGGGCCCTCACAAGGTCTTCTTCGCGGCCCCGCACCCCTATCCCGTGAGTCTCCATGTGTCCAATGATCATCGCAGCTGCCTCAACCTCGCCGGTGAATGCCCACCACAGTGCGACGTGGCCAAAGTTCCCCCATTTAGCCAACCAGTGGGTCGATGCTTCGAAGGCGTCTATCCATGCCTGGACTGGCTCAGCCGACCCAGTCTCGCTTGCCAGCATTGCAATGTATCGCGCGGCATTAGGCCTCAAAGGGGCGAGGTCATGCGCCTTTGCTAGCTCTAAAGCCTCGCGGTAACTCCGGAAGGCAGCCTCGAAATTTCGCTGCTCGCGTTCGAAGCTGCCAAGAGCGAGCAACGTGAAGCCGATGGCAAAGAAGTTACCCGTTCGCGTTCCGATATCAAGAGACTCATTGATTCGCTGTCGCCGTTCTTCGGGGTCGCGAAGGAAGTTACTACTATATCCACTGTAATACGCTCGGTGGAACAGCCCCGAGTTCTTCGATGCCTGGTAGGCGCGCTCTGCCGCTTCGCCACTCCGGAGCGTATCCCCCTTTACGCCGAACCCGACGAACAGGTTCGCCCAGCATCCCACGGCCTCACCTGCAGTGGGCTCCGCGACGAGTGCGAGTCCAGCCTGTGCAAAGGTAATCTCCCGATCAATGTCACCCGTGTAGCCCATGAAGGTTCCAGCATTGCTGAACACTTCGGGGTGATCGATGCCCGCCTCGATTGCCGCAACTGCCCAATGCCCAATCTCAAGGTTGGCCTCCAGCCACATGTAACCCTGCACCGCTCGATGGAGCCTGCCGCTTGAATGCGCATCGTTGATGGCCACCGCCCATTCAGCTACCTGGCGGATGTTGTCCCATTCAACGGAGAACGCCAGTCTGCCCCAGGCGAAATCCTTTTCCTCGAAGTCATCCTGTGCCTCGCAGACCACCCGCAGGTAGTGATGGAGGTGCCGGTCCCGCATCGTGCCGATTTCTTCTGCGGTGAGATTCTCGTTGCCGAATTGCCGGAGCGTTTCCAGCAGGCGGTATCGCGAATGCTTTCCTGTACTTTCCGGAACGTTGTGACCCTGGTCATTCGCCCGCCACGTTTCTTCAGAGGTCCAAAGCTGCCTGTATTCACGATCGTGCCGAGCGTTGCCGGCCAGTGTTCCAACAATTCGGTCAGCTTGTCCGGCGAGAAGACGGTCCGATTTCGCACTGCCTGACAACCGCTCGCGCAGACGCTCGGAACTTTCGCGTTCGGCCTGCTCGATCATGGTCAGTAGAAAGCGTGAGAATGGGGCAAAAGGGGCACGGAAAACCGGGCAGGCGCGAATGGTGCTGGTCTGGTAGCGTGCGCCGAACCAGGAGGGCTCGCTCAGTATGACTGCTCCGTATCGGCCAAACCGGCTCCGCTTTGGCATCTTCATGGCCCCGTTCCATCGCGTCGGCGAGAACCCGACCCTCGCGCTTGAGCGCGACCTCGAACTGATCGAATTGCTCGATCGACTCGGGTACGACGAAGCGTGGATCGGCGAACATCACAGCGCCGGGTGGGAGATCATCGCTTCGCCCGAACTGATGATTGCTGCCGCCGCCCAGCGCACGAAGACGATCCGGCTCGGCACGGGCGTTTCGAGCCTGCCCTATCACCACCCATTTATCCTCGCCGACCGGATGGTCCAGCTGGACCACATGACGCGTGGGCGGGCGATGTTCGGCGTCGGCCCTGGCGCGCTGACCTCCGACGCCTACCAGATCGGGATCAACGCGGTCGATCAGCGGCCGCGCATGGACGAAGCGCTGGGCGTGATCCTGCGGCTGCTCAACGGCGAAACCGTCGACCACGACAGCGACTGGTTCACGCTTCGAAACGCGCGCCTCCAGCTCGGCAACTACACCCACCCGCACCTCCCGGTGGCAGTCGCGAGTTCGTTTTCGCCCGCGGGCCCGAATGCGGCCGGCAAGCATGGCGTCGGGATGCTCTCGGTGACCGCGTCGCAGCCGGGCGGCATGACGAACGCCGCTGCCTCGTGGACGATGGCCGAGGAGCAGGCGGCGAAGCACGGCAAGACCGTGAACCGCGACGACTGGCGCGTCGTCCTCAGCATGCACCTCGCGGACAGCCGCGAAGAGGCAATGAACGACATCCGCGAGGGCTGCACGCGGTTCTACACGTCCTATTTCGGCGAGACCCTTGGCAGCCCCGCAGGCGGCCCGAACTTCAGCTTCGACAACATGGTGAACGCTGGGAGCATCATCTGTGGCACGCCAGACGACGCCATCGAGGCGGTCGAGCGGGTGTTCGAAATCACCGGCGGCATGGGCGCCATCCTCTTCCAGGCGGGCGAATGGACGACCTGGGAGAAGACGCGTCACAGTTACGAACTCTGGGCGCGTTATGTTGCGCCGCGCTTCCAGGGCCAGTACCAGCCGGTCGCGGACAATCGCGAGTGGGTCGCTCAGAATCGCAGCACGATCTTCTCGCCCAGCCAGGTCGCGCTCGGCAAGGCGTTCGAGGACGCGGGCCTGGCCGTGCCGGAGCAGCTCCTCCAGCGCATGAACCGGGGAACGAGCTGACGGACCATCGCGCAATATTTCGCGGGCGAACCCGGGTCCCGGTGGCGGATAATCGCGCGACTGCGTAGCGTAGGCGCCACCACCGCGTGGGCCGCCGTTCACGCGCGATATATTACACTTGTACCCCCGATGTCACCCAAAGAGGAGATTGTTACGTGGCCACCACCAAAGTAGGCATTAACGGATTCGGTCGTATCGGCCGCCAGGTTCTCAAGGCGATTACCGATCGCTACCCGGACAAGCTCGAAGTCGTTGCCATCAACGACCTCGTGCCAATCGAGTCGAACGCGAACCTCCTGAAGTACGACTCCAACTACGGCCAGTGGAAGCGCGACATCCGCGCGGTCGAAGGTGGCATCTCCGTCGATGGGCGCGTCATCCGCGTCTTCGCCGAGCGCGACCCGGGAGCGATCCCGTGGGGCGAGGCAGGCGTCGAGATCGTCATCGAATCGACCGGCCTTTTCACCGATGCAACGAAGGCTGTCGGCCACAAGCGCGACTCCGTGAAGAAGGTCATCATCAGCGCCCCCGCCAAGAACGAAGACGTCACCCTCGTCCTCGGCGTCAACGCGGATAAGTACGACCCGGCCAAGCACCACGTCATCTCGAACGCGAGCTGCACGACGAACGGCCTTGCCCCGGTGGTGAAGGTCATCGTCGACAACCTCGGGCTCGTCAAGGGCCAGATGACCACGATTCATAGCTACACGAACAGCCAGCAGATTCTCGACCGCGCCGCCCCCGGAGACATGCGCGAGATGCGCGCCGGCCCGCTGAACATCGTCCCGACCTCGACCGGTGCCGCCAAGGCACTCCGGCTGGTCATCCCGGAGGTCGATGGCAAGCTGGACGGCCTCTCGTATCGCGTGCCGACGCCGACGGTCTCGATCGTCGAAGTCGTGGCCCTGACGGAGAAGGACACGACGAAGGAAGAGCTGAATCAGCTCATGAAGGACGCCGCCGGCGAGCAGATGAAGGGCATCCTCGGCTTTACGATGGACCCGGTGGTCTCCATGGACATGAAGGGCGACGAGCGTAGCAGCATCGTCGATGGCATGAGCACGAACGTGGTCGGTGGGAATCTCGTGAAGGTCGCCACCTGGTACGACAACGAATGGGGCTACGCCTGCCGCATCAGCGACCTCTGCAGCTTCGTGGTGGACCAGGGGATCTAAGTTGCTAGCTGCAAGTTTCTAGTTTCTAGAGCGCCCGGTGGCACGTCGACCAGGTTGGCGCGCCGCGAAGAGTCTGAACGCCAGGAATTGTGATGATTCCTGGCGTTTTGGCGTGTTTCGTGGGCAAACCGAGGACTACACTTAGCGCGAATGCCGCCACAAGAATCACGGGTGATGAATTCGACTGAGCGGCTTGCGCGGCTCATTCCGATTGTGGCGTCGGTCCCGGCGTTCCTGGCCGCGGCCTCGGTGGCGCTACTCACGCTGGGGCTCGCCATTCAGCGTGCCTCGGAGGCCGCGCGGGACCTCTTCCAGGGCGACCTCACCACCACAACGCTGAAAACCGACTTCCTCGGACTCGTGAGCCTGACGCTGACGTCGGTCGTCTTCTACCTCATCGCGGTCGGGATGATCAGCCTGTTTATCGCGCCGTCGTTCCATGTCCGCGGCCTGCATGTGAAGTCGCTGGTGGACCTCGAAGTGAAAGTGATGAACGTCATCGTCGTGGTTCTGGCGACAACCTTCCTCGAGCGGTTTATCTCTTCGAACGATGCCGGTCAGCTCCTGCGGCTGGGCGGAGCACTGGCGATCGTCGTGACGGCGATCATCGCCTTCCAGGTCCTGCTCCTGCGCGGGGGCGAATCGACCGCCGCCGGCGACGACTCGACAGGCGACCACGCCCACTGACCGGTGACCAGCACACACCGAGGAAGCGCGGCCGCCTCAGGGAGCGCGTCCCAGCGAGTCAATGCACGGATCGTGGCCGGCAGGGAGCCAATCCGCGCATATCGGGCGCCCAAAAGCGATGCCGGAGTGCCATTTGGTGCCTGGCACGCGCTCCCTTAGGCGGTCGCGCTTCCTCGGGGCTGCTGACAGCTTCACAACCTGCAAGCGGCCTACATTCGCATCTGTGGTCCATGTTCGAGGCGGCCAACGCTCTGCCGTCGACGGCAATCCACAAGCAGATCCATCTGTTCCAGGGGATCTGGCCTAACAGCGCCGGGCTGCCGGGCGGCCCAACGACGACATCCACGGTGCATTTGCGATCCAGCAAAAATATGGTTGCGCCGGTCACGATCCACGTTTCGATAAGCGTTCCGTCGGCAAGCATGCTCTCAGTCTTGTATGAGCGAGCCAGCCCGAGTTCCCGAACGATAGGCCCCGGCAAGACGGCCATCGTCGAGCTCGTATCGACGACCATATCAAGGGTGAGTGATTTCACCTTCTC
>JBBSKE010000125.1:0-9187 GCA_038256595.1 Tepidiformales bacterium
CCGAGCCTCGACGACGGCAACGGCCCGTCCTTCCCCATCGTCTAAACAAACAACTCGACAGAACCCACCCGAGCCCCGAAGCGCAAGCTCGGGGTCGTCGCTACCTGCCGCCGAATCTCCGGCCCTCAGGCCCACGAGCCCTCGCCGGCCGCAGTGGGTGACTTTGCCGCGAACGTCCCAAGCAGCACCAACAATCGGTACCCCGAGTGGAAACGAGGATCGTCGACCTGCCGCCGAATCTCCTGCGCTCAGGCCCGCCGCCCGTGGCATGACCACCAGCTCGCGCCAGCGGTGCAATGAGGCCCAGGCCGATGGCGATGGTCGATGGGCGCGACGCTGGGGGGCTGGATCGCGTTGGCACGCACTCGCTTGGGCGCGAGCGCTTCTGTCGGTCGGATGGCGATGGGCGATGGGCGCGACGCTGGGGTGCCGGGTCACGCTGGCACGCACTCGCCTGGGCGCGAGCGCTTCTGTTGGGATCAGGCGCTGCGGTGGGCGCGTGCGTCCGTGATTGCTGGCGTGCCATGCAGGCCCGTGCGGTAGGTGACCAGCCACTCGTCGCGTTCGACCGGCGTCATGCGCACCGCGAGGTACTGCAGTTCGCCGCAAAGGCCGCACAGCAGCCGGTCGGTGCGTGGCACGGCGCTACCTTCGTACACGCGTTGCATCTCTTCGAGGGGGTGACGACAGCTCATGACGGCAATGTGCCCGCCCTGCCTCGGAGCACCTATGCCGCGATGTCACCATTTCGCACGATTTTTTTTTAGCGCGCCATCGACTGGTACTCCAGGTTCGGGAGCATGCCCGTCGCCGAGGCGAGTCGGTTCGTGAAATTGAACATCGCGGCGACCTCGGCAATGTCCCAGATGTCCTCATCTTCGAAGCCAAACTCGCGCAGCTCTTCGATGTCTACCTCGTCGCAGGCGGCCGGCTCGAGCGTGATCTTCACCGCGTAGTTCAGCATCGCGATGTCGCGGTCGTCGAGGCCGGCACGCTTGTAGTCGAACGTGATGCGGTCGGCCGTCACGGGGTCCTTCATGATCGCTCGAAGCGCGAATCCGTGCGCGGTGAGGCAGTAGAGGCACTGGTTCTGCATCGAAACGGCCAGCGAGATCATCTCGCGCTCGGCCTTGCCCAGCCCCGGCGTCGGCTTCATCAGCAGTTCAAAATGCTCGCGCCAGCGTTCGAACCGCTCGCCCTTCCAGGCGAAGGCGACGAAAACATTCGGCACGAATCCGAGCTTTTCGTCGAGTTGGGCAAAGAGTGCCTGCGTCGTGGGCGAGAGCGATTCGCGCGGGGCGATGGGATACCAGCTAACACGTTCTTCCATCCTTGAACTATATCAGCCGATGCCCAGGCGACGCTCTTCGCGGGCCCGGCAGCGGCACGGGTTGCCCCGCGATCCCGGGATGGGCAGAATGCGCCCACACGGAGGCCGACAATGGCACTGGAACGACTCGAAATAACGTCGCGCGAGGCTTTCGCGGGCGGCCGCAGCTTCGGCGAGGCGGGCGCCTACGAACGCGTCGATGGCCTCGCCCACTTCGCACTCGACCCCACCAGCAGCGCGAACGCCGAAATCGTCGACATCGGTCTCGCCGAGCGGCAGGCGGACGGCATGGTGCGGTTCGATTCCGACTTCACGATCCTCCGGCCTATAGACGGCGGTGCCCGGCGCCTGCTCATCGACATCCCGAACCGGGGCAGCAGGCCCGCCGTCACCTTCCTCAATCGCGCCGAACGCTCGCTCGTGCCGGTGGTCGAAATCGACCCTGGCGATGGCTTCCTCCTCGAGCGCGGCTGGACAGTCGCCTGGGTCGGCTGGCAGTGGGACATCGCCGACCACCCGGCGATCATCGGCATGCGCGCGCCCGAGGCGACGGTCGATGGCAAGCCGCCGGCCGGCCGGCATCGACTGGAGATCACGTGCGCCGTGCGCCGGCCCTATGCGGGACTTCGCGACGAAACCCTCGGGCCATCGATCAACCAGCCCTACCCCGCGGCCGATATCGACGAGCCCGGCGCGACCATGACCATGCAGGAGTTCCAGGATGGCCCACGCACGGAGATCCCGCGCGACAAATGGCGGTTCGCCCGCGTCGATAGCGACGGCAATGTCGTCCCGGACAACCGCTGCGTGATGGTCGAAGGCGGCTTCGACCCCGGCCGCGTCTACACCGTCATCTACACCGCGAGCCGCTGCCCCGTTGTTGGCGTCGGGCTCGCCGCCACGCGCGACTTCGCCTCCTTCCTGCGCTACGAACTAGACGCCGCAATCAACCCGGCGGCGGGCAGCATCGATTTTGCCTACGGTTTCGGCGTCTCCCAGAGCGGCCGCTTCCTGCGCACGCTGCTCTACCACGGGATGAACACGGACGAGGCCGGCCGGGCCGTGCTCGATGGCGTCCACTCGCACATCGGCGGGGGACGGCGCGGCGATTTCAACGTGCGCTTCGGCATGCCCTCGGTCGAAGGGACCACCGGTCTCGGTCACCTGCCGCCCTTCGCCGACAACCCGAACGACGGCTTCCCCGGGCTGCTCGACCGCCAGCGCGCGAACGGCGGCATCCCGCGCATCATCTATACCAACACCGCCTCCGAGTACTGGCGCGGCGACGGCTCGTTCGTCCACGTGAACATCGCCGGCGAGGACATCCCGCTGCCGCCAGAGGTGCGGCTCTACACCTTCGCCGGGACCGCGCACAGCAACGGAATGCTGCCGTTTGGCAACAAGAACCCGCTGAGCGGCGACACCGGGCAGCATCTGTACAACGTGCTCGACTACCGGCCGCTCGCCCGCGCCGCGCTGGTGAACCTCGACCGCTGGGTCTCCGAAGGGGTCGAACCGCCGCCGAGCAGCTACCCACGGCGCGCGGACGGTACCGCTGTCTCGCACGGGGAGGCGCTCGCGAATTTCGTGACCATTCCTGGCGCGAGCACGCCCGGGCCTGCCGGGACTCGCACCGTGAAGAGGTTCGATTTCGGCCCGGATGCGGCGAAGGGCATCGCCCGGCACCCCGTGGTGGTCGGCGACGCCTACACCGGCCGAGTCTCGGCGGTCGATGCTAACGGCAACGAGACTGCCGGGATTCGCCTGCCGGACGTTTCGGCGCCGGTCGCGACCTATGCGGGCTGGAACCCGAGGCACCCGGACACTGGCGGCGAGGGCCAAATCCTGCGGCTCGCAGGCTCGACCATCCCGTTCGCGAAGACCGAGGCCGAACGTCTCGCCCGCGCCGACCCACGGCCATCGATCGAGGCGCGCTATGCCAGCCGTGACGCCTACGCCGCCCAGGTCGGCGAACATGCCGACGCCCTGGTCGCGAACGGACACGCGCTCGCCGCCGACCGGGCGATCATGCTGGAAGCTGCCCTCGCCCGGTACGATGCCGCCATGGCCCTCGGGAGCTAATCGGCGGACCTATACTCGCTGGATGCTCCTGCACATCGGCCACTATGCACAGGACGCGGCAGGTTCGCCGCTGCTGCTTGTAGGTTTCATGGCTGGTGGCGCGGGTATCGGCCTGCTTATCGCATTCAGCCGCGAAATCCGGGCATTCGTGCGCAATCGACGAGCACCACTCGATCGTGGGGACGATTCGCCCTAGGCTGCGCGACATGTTTCGTGGCCTTGCAATCGATCTCGATGGCACCCTCCTCCTGCCGGATGGCCAGCCAAGTGCGCGTTCAATCGCGACGCTGACCGCAGCCTCTGCGGCTGGCCTGCACGTCATCATCGCGAGTGCGCGCTGGGCGGCCCTCGCGGCACGCGTCGCGCGCCAGGTGCCCGGGAGCCGGATCGTCGTCGCATGCTCGGGCGCACAGGTCCACGACCTCACCGCGGGCCGGGACGTGCTCGATATCCGCCTGCCCACGGCCTTCACCCTGCGCGCCATGGAGATCTGCAACGAACTCAGCGGCGTCGGCACCTTCGCCCTCGACGAGGACGTGTTCGTGCGGCTCGAAAAGGCACGCGAGCCGAACCCGGCCTCCCCGGAAGTGCAGTACGTCACCCACCTCGAACCACGCGGCGATGAGCGTGCGCGCGTCATCATGGTGCAGCGCGGCGAGGCCCCCGGCGTGGTCCGGGCAGAGGTCGATGCGCACTGGGCGGACGAAATCCACATGGTCGATGCCCTTTCGAGCACGGGCCGGAACATTCTCACGCTCACGGCGGCCGGCGCGCACAAAGGCGTGGCCCTGCGCGCCGCCTGCGCTGAACTCGGCATCGACGCCTCGGAAGTCGTGGCCTTTGGCGATTCCGGGAACGATATCGAACTCTTCCGCGCGGCCGGCGCCTCCGTGGCGATGGCGAACGGCACCTTCGAGGCGAAACAGGCGGCCACGATCGAGACGGTCAGCAACCTGGAGGATGGCGTCGCGGTGGTGGTCGAACGGCTGCTGCGGACGGGCCGCATCGAGGAGTAGAGGCGCGTGCTGGTTGGCAGGCGAAGCTAGGCAGGCACGACTTGGCCGGCGCCGGCACATCGTTCCTGCGCTCTCCACATCCGATGTCGTCTCCGCTACTATGGTGCGATGAGAGCAAAGCAAGTCTCGGACGAGCGCAAGCTCGAAATCCTCGAAATCCTCGGCGATCGGGAGCAGATGGCGCGCGAGATGGCAGAATACCACGCCGCAGCCGTCGGATTTGAAGAGAATCTGCCGTCGTACCTGGCCAGCTACCCCGACCAATGGATCGCCGTCCTCGATGACGAGATTCTCGCGGACCAGGACATCGAGGCCGTGTTCGAACAGCTTGACCAACGTGGAATCCCGCGACATCGGGCGTACATGAAATTCATCAGTACCGCTCAATATGCACGCTTCATCTAACGGGCTCTCATGACGCTAGCCGGATACTTTGGGTCGCGCACTGGAAGGCCGTATTTCGACGCGCGCTTGATTCTTCCTCGCCTCAACGTGACTTCCGATATCACCTTTCTGATGGACACCGGCTCCGACGGCGTAGTCCTTCATCCAGATGATTCCCGGCACCTATTACTGGACTATTCGGACCTCATCCCATCGCCAGATCTCTCACTTGGCGTCGGCGGTCTGGTTGCGGACTACACCGAGAACGCACTATTGGTCTTTACTGATGCCACTAACCAGTACGTGTACGAGATGCCAATCTCCATCGCTCCGAATTCGACACATATGCGCGAGATGCCCTCCCTGCTCGGCCGGCAGGTGCTCGATGACTGGCATATCACCTACCGGGCAAGTCGAAATCTGCTGATTGCCGATGTCGATTATGCCTCGTTTACGGTGCCGCTCCCGGGCAACTTTCTGCCCATTCGCCGAAACGCCAGCCGGGATTAGCCGCTCTGCAGGCCGCGTGACCCGCAAAAATTCGCCAGCGACCCGTCGACACCAATCCCATCAGCTACCGGGCTCCTGGTAGAGCCCGAGAATATTGCCGGCCGGGTCGCGAAATCGGGCAGTTATCTCCGGATTGTCGCCGCCGATTGGCTGGACGATGGCTCCGCCGTTCTGGACGACCAGTTCGCACACCTCCGCGACGGAATCGACCATGATGTAGACTAGCAGGCCCACCTCTGACATCGGCGGCCGGCCCGGCACCCAGGTGCCACTCACTCCGCCGGTCGCATCGTCGAAGGTGATGGCGCCGTCACCCCGTTGCCGCGTCTTCCAGCCAAGCGTGGCCGAATAGAACGCGGCGGATTGCCCGATATCCAGGGCCGGGATCTCGATGTAACAGACCTTGCGGTGGGTTGGGCTACCTGGCATGAATGGCGCTCCTGGCGCGGTGCGCGTCAGTATACCGGGGCTGAAAGGTCGCTGTGGCAGTCCCGGAACGGCGCGTAACTGCTCGCCTGGAGCCTCACGCCACCACGAAGATGACGCCCGCCACGCAGAGCACCGTCCCCAGTGCAATCCGCCGGGAGAAGCGTTCGCCGAGGAAGAGAATCGCCAGCGGGACCGCCATCAGCGGCGCCGTCGCGTTCAAAACGACGGTTCGTGCCGCGCCCGCTTCGATGACCGCGTAGACGTAGAGCAGGCTGCCCAGCGCCGTCCCGAAGATGCCTGCGGCGGCGATTGCGCCGATGTGGCTCCGCGAGAGAAACGGCTTGATGAGCTCATCCCGCTGGAACATTGCCGTGACCACGAGCAGCCCGACCGCTCCCGCAGGGGTTCGCAGCGTGCCGGCGGCGATTGCTCCGAGGTCCCCGCGCGACTTCGCCAGCAAGATCGTGGCGACCGCCCAGAGTAGCCCGACCACCGGCAGCATCCAGTAGCCGCCGGAGAAGATTCGCTCGCGAAAGGTCATCGGGACGTGGGCTGCGGCAGGTTCGGGCTCGACCAGCGGAGGCGCACTGGCTGCTTCGACTCCGCCCGGGGCGACTTCGACCGGTTTTCCGGCGATGGCGACCGCCGTGCGCGTCACCACGAGGTAGATCCCCACGCCCACGAGCACCGCGCCGATGCCGAGGCCGATCCCGGCGGATTCGTCGAGCACGATAATCCCGCCGGCCACGCTGAGGAGGATGAAGAGCGCCTGGACCACCGGGAAGGTTCGCTGAATGCCGACCTTCGCCAGCGCCCGGATGTAGAGGGTGTCGCCCGCCGCATAGCCAAGGAGGCCGGAGAGGATGAGGCCGATGAACACCCAGGCGCCCGCATCGCGGAACTCGGCGGCGGCGCCAGTCACCAGGAGCAGGGCGACGAGAACGATCGAGCCAAACGCCAGACGCAGCGCGCTGAGGACGGCCGGTGCCGTTCGCCCGCTCAACGAAGCGAGGGCGATGCTGCTACAGGACCAGGTGAATGCCGAGATCAGAGCCGCTGCTTCGCCCATGAGCCGCAAATACTACGGGACCGGCGCGCAACGGGAACCAGCCACGCCCCGCGAGCCTTCGCCATCCGCGATCGACGAGCTCGGATGCGGGGCGCGATGAAGTCGCAGCGACGGTGGCGCTGGCTTCGATGGTGCGAGAAACAAACTAGCAACAATTGAGAAATCTTCCTGAAATGAGACAGAAACCGCACAGTAATCCATCGCCCGTACCTTCCTCTCACCGCGACCACCCGGCCGGGTGAGTTCGCCAGGTCGCAGGAGGACGTGCATGGAGATTGACTCCGGAAACACCGCATGGATGCTAACGGCAACCGCGATGGTGTTGTTTATGACACCAGGTCTCGGGTTCTTCTACGGTGGGCTCACGCGTAACAAGAACGTGCTCGCCACAATCATGCAGTCGTTGATAACCACGGGCGTAGTCGCCATCATCTGGGTGACCTTTGGCTATTCCCTCGCCTTCGGGCCTGACCAGGGAATGGGGCTCATCGGGAACTTCGACTTCCTTGGTCTGAAGGATGTCGGCGCCGAACCGGGCGCGACGGGCGTCCCCCACCTGATGTTCATGGCGTTCCAGATGATGTTTGCCATCATCACGCCGGCGCTCATCACGGGTGCATTTGCCGAACGGGCCAAGTTCGGCCCGTTCCTCATCTTCACGGCTCTCTGGGCCACGTTCGTCTACATCCCGGTTGCGCACTGGGTGTTCGCCACTGATGGCTGGCTCAGCGCGTTCGCATCGAACCCGGACACGCCGGACATCGGCCTGAACTCGCTCGACTTCGCGGGTGGCCTGGCCATCCACGTGAACGCCGGTGCTGCAGCCATCGCGGCAGTTCTTGTGTTCGGCAAGCGCAAGGGCTTTGGCAGCCAGCCGATGGAGCCGCACGACATAACCATGGTCGTTCTCGGTACCGCCATCCTCTGGTTCGGCTGGTTCGGCTTTAACGCCGGCAGCGCACTTGGCGCGACCGGCCAGGCCGCCTATGCGTTCGTCAACACGGCTGTCGCCGCGGCGGTCGGGGGCCTCGTCTGGACGTTGATGTCCTGGAAATTCAGCGGCACTCCGAGCGTCGTTGGTGCAGCCTCGGGAGTTGTCGCGGGCCTCGTCGCCATCACCCCGGCGGCCGGCTATGTCGAGCCAATGTCGGCGATTTACATCGGCGTCGGGGCCGGCGTCATCTGCTATCTCGCCGTTCGGCTTCGCGCCCGGCTCGGCTTCGACGACTCGCTCGATGTCGTCGGCGTTCATGGTGTCGGCGGCGCCTGGGGTGCAATTGCCACGGGCCTCTTCGCCGTCGGCTCAGTCAGTGGCCTGAATGCTCTCGCCCCCGGATTCGGCGAAGGCGTCATCCAGGGCGAATGGCTCCACCTCTGGTCGGCGGTCGTTGGCGTGCTTGCGGTCGGCGCCTACTCCTTCGTCGTGACCTTCCTTCTTCTCAAAATCCTGGACGTCACCATGGGCATTCGCGTCTCCGAAGACGAAGAGGAACTCGGCCTGGACGTTTCGCAGCATGGCGAACGCGCCTATACGACCGATGAGGGCGGTGCGGCCGTAGGTGCTGGCCCAGTCCTTCCTGCCCCGCCGGTCACCTACGCGGCTTCCACGCCCGCACCCGGGAAAGCGTAAGCTGCGTCCCATCTGCACTGACCCCGGCCGGGCCCACCGGCCGGGGACTCAACGGCATCGAAACAGGAGCCCTAAACGAGATGAAGAAAATCGAAGCCATCATTCGGCCCGAAAAACTCAGCGATGTGAAGCAGGCGCTGGATGACCTCGGGATCCACGGCATGAACTTCACCCAGGTCACCGGGCGTGGCGCGCAACGCGGCATCGTCCACCAGGGCCGCGGAGGCGAAACCGTCACCGTGGACATGCTGCCCAAGGTCAAGCTCGAAGTCGTCGTGTCCGACACCGAAGTCGACGTCGCCATCGACGCGATCATCCGCGCGGCCCGAACTGGCAACATCGGCGACGGCAAGATCTTCGTCATGCCCGTCGAGACCGCCGTCCGCGTGCGCACCGGTGAACGCGGAGACGTCGCGGTCTAACGGTCCCAACCCCGAGTTAACCTCCCGCTGCGAAGGGCGTTGTCAGACGATGGCAGCGCCCTTTCTGTTTGCCCGCTCCCGGCCCCATTCGGTCTTGGGCCCACAGATAACGGGCGCGCGCGACGATGCTCCCGGCGTCCGCCGCTATACTCGCCCGGCGCCCTGAATCACCTCCATGACCGACCTCCACACCAACCGCAACCTTCGGCTCCTGAACGCCTTCTGGTTCCTCCGCGATTTCCAGCTCTGGATCCCTGTGTGGATCATTTTCCTGACCGTCAACCAGGGTTTCAGCCTGACCGAAGTGCTGATCGC
>JBBSKE010000126.1:0-9128 GCA_038256595.1 Tepidiformales bacterium
CTGCCGGGCGATTAACCGGGCGAGCGGGTCGCCGTTCGATAGTGCCGGGAGGTGCGCGGCACGCAGAGCTGTTTCGACCGTTACCGCGAGCGGCACGAGGAGCGGCGTCGTACACGAAAGCACCCGAAAAGCAGACGTGGCATCGACCTGCACGTTGAAATCGTAGTCATTCTTCCAGGCGGGGTAGCCTTCGCGCGGCGCATAGACGTAGCCGCCCATCTGCACGTACGTCGCGCCCGCCAACAGGCCGGGGTGCCGCTCTTCGAGCAGGCGCAGGTTCGTCAGCGGACCGATGGCGATGACGAGTGCACCGAGGTCGATGCTTCGCGCCAGGAGCGAGAGCGCCTCCTCGATGGGATTCGGCGACGGCACAACCGGCGACGGCCAGTCGCGGGCCTCGTCGGGAAGCGTCAGCTCATAAGGGTAGTAGCCGCCGGAGACATCCGCGCCCGCAGCGACCGCGATGTCCGCGCGTCCAGCGATCTCGAGGACCTGGCGGACCATCCCGGTGCGCCGGCCATTCGTATCGCCAACGACGGTGATCCCGGTGATCTCCAGCGGGCCGGGCCAGCGCAGGAGCAGGGCGAGGGCGCAAAGGTCGTCCATGTCGCCGCCGAGGTCGGTGTCCAGGTGTACGCGCATCTTTCCCACCTCTTCTCCCAGCCGCGTGCGGCTGTGTATTTGTACGACCGGGAGTTCCTCCCTCGCGGCAAGCATGACGCATTTCGGGGCTGCTACAAACACGCGGTGAAATGAGCCCGCGCCTTGTTCTGCATCGGCGGCACACGGATACTTCGGGGCATACGAAGAAGAGGTGCGCTCGCACAGTGGAATATCGCAATCTTGGGAACTCTGGGCTGCAGGTGTCGATCGTCGGCATCGGCTGCAACAACTTCGGTGGCCGAATCGACCTCGAAGCAACTCGCGCCGTCATCGACAAGGCGATCGATATCGGCATCAACCTGTTCGACACGGCGGACGTCTACGGCGGCGGCGGCAAATCCGAGGACCTCATGGGCCAGGTGCTCGGGGGGCGTCGCAACCAGGTGGTCCTCGCGACCAAGTTCGCCATGAAAATGGGCGATGGCCCGATGAAGAGCGGCGGCTCGCGGCGGTACATCTTCGAAGCGGTCGAAGCGAGCCTTCGCCGCCTTCGCACTGACTACATCGACCTCTACCAGATGCACACACCAGACCCGAAGACGCCGATCGAAGAGACGATGAGCGCGCTGGACGACCTCGTGAAGTCCGGCAAGGTGCGGTATATCGGCCACTCGAACTTCAGCGGCTGGCAGACGGCGGAGGCGCACTACATCTCGCGCGCCCGCCGCATCGCGCCGTTCATCTCGGCCCAGAACGAATACTCGTTGATCAATCGCAAGGTGGAAGCGGAGCTGGTGCCGGCCTCGAAGAAGTTCGGCGTGAGCATCCTGCCCTACTTCCCGCTTGCGAGCGGCCTGCTCACGGGCAAGTACAAGCGAGGCGAGGACCGGCCTTCTGGCCGCCTGCAGTCCGGCCCAATGGCCGACCGGATGCTCACCGACGCGAACTTTGAGCGGACCGAGAAGCTGACGGAGTACGCAGAGTCTCGCGGCCACACCATCCTCGAACTGGCGATGAGCTGGCTCGCGAGCAAGCCGGAGATCGGCAGCGTCATCGCGGGCGCCACCCGCCCGGACCAGGTGGAGGCGAACGCCAACGCCGCCAACTGGCGCCTGACCGCGGAAGAGATGAAGGAAGTGGACGCGCTCTAAGCTCGGTCTGCGGAGTTCGAAATGCAACAGGCCGGGGAGCATGCTCCCCGGCCCTGTTCCGCCGTTTGTGGGCCAATCGGCCGGCCAGCACTCCTGCGTGCCTCCGATTCTCGAAGTTTGGCATGAACACTGGCATCCTCGCTGCCATTGCTCCCCCCTTGCTCCGGCGTCCCACCGTGCGCATTCGTCCGCATCAATGTGCCAGAACGCCGGGTGCGATGTCCTCGCCTCGCCCCGAAGGTCTCGCCAGTGAGCCCGCGTGGTTCCGCCTCAGGCCGTCCTCCGGTACCCTCGCACGATGGATACCCCGCCGCCCGGCGGCCTCGATGACGACGACATCATCGATGGCGACCCGCAGTACGACCCGCCGCACGCCGCCGTGCCCAACACCTGGCTCTTCCGGGGTTCGCTGGCCGCGCTCGGCATCTCCAGCGCGCTGGCGGTCTTCCTGCTCGTGAGTCCGCCCCAATCCGAGGGCCCGGCCGAGCCAACCCGGACCTTCGCCACGGCAACAACGGCCGCGGTCGCAACGGCCACGGCGACCCAGCAGGGCGCCGTCCAGTCAGTCACGGTGGTGCTTCCGACCGCGACACCGACGCTCACGCCGACCGCTACCGTATCTACATCGGAGCGATCGCATACTATCGTGAGCGGCGACACGCTCTCGGGCATCGCCGCCCAGTTCGGGACGACCGAGGAGGCGATTATCGCGCTCAACCCCGGCCTGGTCCCAGACTCCATCAATATCGGCGATACGATTAGGATTCCCGCAGCCCAATGAACTGGAACAACGACGCGGACGTACAATTGGCCCTCCAGGAGGCGCGCGTCAAGCGTGGCCTCTGGATCAACTCGTTCATCTGGATGCCGTTCTTCCTCGCCACCCTCGGATTGTTCATCTTCTTTTTCATCGATGTCGTGCTGGACCTCGACAAGGGCGGCACGGTGTTCTTGCTCTTCGTGCTCGGCATCCTGGCGGTGCTCTTTGGCTTCCAGGGGCTGCAGTCGGTGTTTGACCTGTTCGGCAAGCCGAAAGAGCTGAGTGGCTGGATAACGCGGAGCTGGGCAAGGTCGGATTCGTTCGTGATCAAGACGCACTACATCCGCATCGAAAAGCACATTTTCCGGGTCGATAAGTTGCTCCACGGGGATGTGGACGCGGGTGACTACGTGAAGGTTCGCTATTATCCGCACTCAGCCGTGATCATCCAGATCGACAAGGTGCCG
Source organism: Tepidiformales bacterium (assembly GCA_038256595.1). Lineage (GTDB taxonomy): Bacteria > Chloroflexota > Dehalococcoidia > Tepidiformales > Tepidiformaceae > JBBSKE01. Next base: position 2,982 of record JBBSKE010000126.1, read on the forward strand.
CCACCCGAGGGCGAGGAACCGCCGATCCTGGTGGAGCCGCGAGGGCGAGGCCGGCGGTAGCGACTGAGGGACGAGCGCCGAGGACTGAGCGGCTCGATGGGCGTACTGCGCTTACCTCGGATTCAGTTCGACCCAGGGGATAGTCGAAGCGGCGACCTGCGCAGGTTCGCGGTTCATCGGGATGCGCTGGTGCGTGCGCCAGTGTTCGAGCTGGTCGGCGAAGTGCGGACTTGCTGAATCGCCGGAGGCACCGCCCGGGACGATGAACGACGCGGCCGACGGGTTGGCGAAATCGACCACCTGCCGGTAGACCGAGAGATTCGAGATGACAAAATCGGGCGCCCCGTAGGCCGCGCACTGGAGCGTGTCGCCGTCTCCGCCGACGTGCGCTGAGGGCGGATCGAGTGGGGCTTCGGGGAAGACGCTGCTGAGCGGGTTGCGGCTCGCCGTCCGGTGGTTCGCATCCCAGCGCCAGGCGGCCGGGTCCGAACCGGCGTTCGCGACCGCGTTCGCCCAGCCGGTCGCCAGCGAAGGTTCGAGCACCTCTGCCCAGCTGCGGCCGCCGGGAGGCATCGCCCCATCGCCGAGGTGGGCCACGATGTCGCCGAACATGGCCGAGACGATGCGCACGGAGGCCGGGTTCGCGCCCCCGAGCAGCCACTTCCAGGTCGCTTCGCCGACCGCGCTGGCGAAGAGATTCGTCATCAGGGCGCGGCGGAAGTAGGCGTAGAGCAGCGGTTCGGCCGCATCGCCGCGCAGGTTCCCGTCCCAGCCGGCGAGCATCGCGCGGGCACGTTCGGCGTCGCCTTCGAACGGGCCGAAGCCGCGCAGGAACTCCGAGAGTGTTCGCGCCGGTTTCGAGGTCGTATCGCCCTGCCAGGAGGCGATCGTCGCCGCATCATGGACGTCGCTTGCGGCGAACAGTTCGCGCAGGCGGTCGGCGCGGGCAGGGTTCGCGAAATAGGAGCCGATGTACGGCTCGTCGGCATCGATGACGCGCTGATTCGCGGTCGCGAAGTAGCCCTCGGGCGGATTAATCGAGCGTGGCATCTCCGAGAACGGCACCGTGCCGATCCATTCGTGCTCGCCAGTCCAACCGGCGGCAGGGACGAGGCGTGCGACCTTCGAGGCGCGAATCGGCAATTCGCCGCGCAGGAGGAAGCCGATATTCCCGCTCGAATCCGCCGCGACCATGTTGTTCACGGGGTCCACCCAGGTGGCCTGGGTATCGAAGAGGTCGCCGACGGTCGTCGCGCGGAGCATCACATCGAGGCAATCGAAGCCCGGTTTCGCACCGATATTCGCGGTGTAGCGGAGGGCCAGTGCCGTCCCGGAGCGAGGGTCGCCATGGATGACCGGGCCGTGCGGCGTCGTCCAGCAGTCGAGTTCGACCGGGTCGGCGCCGCGCACCTGGATGGTCTCGTGGCGAATTTCGGCATCCTGCCAGCCGCTCGCCGAGAGGTAGCGCCGCCCCTCGTCCTCGAAGCGTTCGATAAAGAGGTCCTGGTAGTCGGCCTGGGTGTGGGTGATATTCCAGCCGACCGAGCCGTTGAAACCGAAGTGGGGGAAGCCGGGGAAGCCCGCGAAGGTCGCGCCGGCGACGTTGTAATCGGGGCAGCTGATGTGGACCTGCCAGTAGGCGTTCGGGACATCGAGGGCACGGTGAGAGTCGTTGCACAGCACCGGCATGCCCGTGTTCGTGCGCGAACCGTGCGCCACCCAGGAGTTCGAGCCGGCGTCGACCTCCGAGAGGAAGCCGAGGTGCTCGGCGGCGGCCGCAATCTCGGCGTTGGCATGGTCGTAGAGCGTGCGGAGGGTCTCGCCGGGCGGGAGAATCAGCGAGGTGCCGGTCGGCGGGAGGATGGTGATGCCGCGGAAGGCGTCGAGCCCGGCGCGCGCGAGCACGTTGGCGACCGCGAGCTTCCACTGCCACGTGCCCATGAGGATGTGGCGAATCTTGAAGACGGCGAGCGATTGCCACGGCTCCCACGGCTCGGGAACGGCGCCCGTGAGCGCGAATTCCGGCGGCAGTTCGCGCCCGGACCCCAGGAAGGCGTTCACGCCGGCCGCGTAGGCTTCGAACATCGCCCGGACGTCCGGCGTCATGACCTCAAGGTCGGCCCTTGCGGCCGCGCCGAGGTTCGCCCGGCGCGCGAGGATGTCGGCGGCCACGCCACTCGGGCCGGCCGCTTCGGACCAGCGCCCCACCGCGCGCCGCCGGTCATACTCCATCTGCCAGAGCCGGTCCGAGGCGGCGGCGAAGCCCTGCCCGAACCACGCATCGAGCGACGAGCCCGCTTCGACGTGGGCGACCCCGAAGGCATCGCGGCGGATGTTCACCTTCCCGGTGAGGCCCTCGCAGGTGAGCGTGGGGGTAATCGTGGCCGTGGTCATGAAGCTGCTCCCGCGCCTGTCCGCGCGTGGCGCAGTCTACGCTACGCAGCCGGAGCGTGGCAGGGAACGAAACGGCAAATTCGCGAATCCCGGCGACGCGGTAGCATCGAAACGGGGAGCGAATGCCATGACGACTGCACCGGGTAAGGCGAATCCGAAAGACCACTCGAAGCTGATGATCCTGGCGTTCTCGGGGATGTTCGCGCTCTTCGTGCTGGCGATGTCCGCCTATGGCGCCTGGCGGTTGACGCGCCCCGATGATGGCCCGCCCAGCGGCCCACCGAGCGCGATCGTGACCACGCCGCCGACACTTGCCGCGGGAGATTCGGCGGCTGCGCTCGTCAATGGCGTGCCCATTGGCCGATCAGCGGTCGACGCGCGGCGTCCGCTGCTGACCCTGTTCCAGGTGAGCGGCGTAGACCCGGCCGACACGCGTGCCGTGACCGAATGGCTCGTCGAACAGGAGCTCATTCGCCAGGAGGCAGCAAGGCGCCGCATCGGGCCGACCGACGCCGACCTCACGACCTACATTGCCGCCGACCAGCGCGCCTTCCTCGAACGAAAAGCTGCGGGGAAGCTCGATGCGGTCACGATTGCGACGCTCGACGGCCTCGCGCAGGCCGGCCACCCGCTGGAGACCTGGCAGGATGACCCGCTGCTGCGCGTGGCCTATCGCGACCTCCTGCTCGCCGGCTACCTCGAGCGCGATTCGGGCGAATCCGGCATCACCTCCGGCCTCGACGGCTACGGCCAGCTGGTCGATGGGCTACGGGCGAAGGCGGATGTCGAGATCCTGGTCGATTGAGGTTCAAGTGACGGCGACCGAGGACCGAGCCGGTGGTTCGGCGCCGAAATAATCCGAGCCTCGACGGGAACGGAGCGGGCGCATGACCCGGCGACCATGTTTCGCGGCTGGCTTCGTCTGCGGCATGGCGACCAGTCCGGGGTCGGCATTACCTGGGCCTGCGGGCAGGGAAATGGTGGCCAGCCACCCGCCCCCGAGCTCGCGCACCGGGGCTCGTTTTTCCAGCGGCCAGCCTATCGCCCCAAACTGGCGACTCCCGCAAACTTAAGCGCATGCCGCCTTTGCTCCTCGCGACGAACAATCCCGGCAAGGTCCGGGAGTTCCGCCGCCTTCTGCACGACATCCCCTTCGAGCTGGTCACGCCGGATGACCTCGGCCTCGCGCTTGCGGTCGAAGAGACTGGAACGAGCTATGCCGAGAATGCAGCGATTAAAGCGCGCGCCTACGCCGCCGCCGGGAACTGCCTCGCCATCGCCGACGATTCGGGTATCGAAGTGGACGCGCTCGAAGGCCGCCCGGGCGTCTTTTCGGCTCGCTACGGCACGCCAGAGCTGGACGACGATGGCCGCACGAACCTCCTCATCTTCGAACTGCAGAACACGCCCGACGAGCAGCGCGGCGGCCGCTATCGAGCCGTGATCGCGATCGCGTCCCCCGAGGGCGAGGTACACACCTTCGAGGGCACGCAGGAGGGCCGCATTGCGCGAGAGTGGCGCGGCGAACGCGGATTTGGCTACGACCCCGTGTTTATCGTGGGCGAAGACGGCCGCACGAACGCCGAACTGAGCGACGAGGAGAAGGACGCCATAAGCCATCGCGGACAGGCTGCGCGCGCGGCCGCCGAGTTCCTCCGGGGGTTGGCGCGATGAAGGCATGGGGCGCCGCCCGGGCGTTCGGCGGGATGCTTATCGCGGCGCCGGTGGTTTCGGTGCTGCTGGCCTGTGGCGGCACAGGCTCGTTCCCGGTCGCCGAACCGTGCGTCGAACCATCGCCGACGCCCACTCCCCGGCGCAATTCGACGAACGCGAACGATGCCATCTACGCACGCATCACGAGTGACGGGCTCATCGTGCTCGAGAACTTCTCGCGCGAGATTCGTGGCCGCTGGCCGAACGACGAACCCTCGAACCGGGTCGAATTCCGGCAGGACTACGTCGATTACGTGCGCGACATCACCTGCCTCGCGACCGACCTGAAGGCGCTCAGTCCGCGCGGCGAGGAGCTCTCCGCCTACGACACCGAGTACGACCTCGTCATGGACGAGACGATCGCGCTGGCCGAGTTCGGGCGCGACGCGGTCAAGGCGCGCAACTCGAGCAAATATCGCCAGTGGAGCAGAGACGTCGATGCGATGCCGCTACGCTACATCGAGATCCCGGACAAGCTGCAGGAGTAGTGGCGAGCGGCACGGCCAATCCGAGCCTCGAAGCGCAAGCTCGGGGACGCGTGATTCGGCAACCATGCTTCGCGGTTAGGCTGCCGATGTCGCTGATCGCCGGTGATGTGGCGCTGAGGCCGGCAGGAGGTGACCCTGCGGGCAGTCGATTCAGTGGCGAATCACCCGCCCGCTCCGGTCCCGTCGCGGCCCGGACTTTGGCGGCCCGGACTTTGAATGGTTGCCGGGGGCGGTCCTGCGGGCGGTCATCTCGTGGCCAGCCGGGCATACGCCGGGCTGGCCGTTCGAATTCGCTAGGCGTCGCGGCGGACGAAGGCCACGTAGGCAGCACCAATGATGGCAACGAGCCAGGCCGTGGCGATGACCGCTGCCGCCGCCGGGTCGGTGTAGGCCGGCGATTCGGTCACGTGTGCGATCGTCAGGCTGTCCACAGCGGTGCCCGGGAGCAGGCTGATGACGTTCTCCTGCCACCACATCGGCAGCGCCTCATTAATGATCAGCGGCAGCCAGAGTAGCCCGAGGACGGCTGTGATCGCGCCCGCCGCGTTGCGCATGAGGAATCCCAGCGCGAGCCCGATGACCGGGAAGAACGGCGTCGTGATGCCGGTCGAAATAAACGTTCGTTGGGCTTCTGTGCCGGTCAGGTCGGAGACTGGCATGTCGTACGCGCCGAGAATGAACCGGGCGGTGAACAACATCCCGGCGGTCGAAAGCAAACCCGCGACGAGTGTCGTGGCGGTCACGATGACGAATTTTGCGGCGAAGACCCGGCCGCGCTGGGGCGTCGCGCTCAGCGTCAGCCGGATCATCCCACTGGAGTGCTCGCGACTCGCAACGAGGACCCCGAACACCGAAAAGATGATTAGCGTGAAGATGTTGCCGACCAGCCAGAAGACGCGGAGGTCGAGTTCCGCGGGCCATTCGTCCTGTGTGCCGGCGACTGCCGCAAACACAAGAGCGGTAGTTGCGATAGAGAGCGCCAGCCCGAGCCCGAAGATGATGGCTGTCGAGCGGAGCGCCGTGAGTTTGACCCACTCGGAGGCCAACGTCCCGGCGAATGTGACCTTCCGCGGCACGTCGATTGCCGCGCGGGATGTTGTATTGGTCATAGTTTCACTGGTCACGAGCGAGCCTCCACGGCGACATCCTGGCGGGCGGCGGGCGCTTCGGCCGAACCGCTCTTGTACTGCAATCCTTCCTGGGTGAGTTCCATGAAAGCGGCTTCGAGCGTGGCCCGCCTGGAAGTCAGTTCGTGAAGCTCGATCTCATGGCTCAGCGCCAGGCGGCCGATGTCCGCGGCCTCCATCGCGGTCACCGTCAGTGCGCCGTCCCGCATGGTAACCACTGCGCCGGCGCCTTCCAGCAGCCGCGCGAGTTCTGCACCCTGTGGCGAAACGACGCGCACATGGCTACTGGCGCTCGCCTGCGTGAACTCGGCAATGCTCGTGTCGGCGATGAGCCGGCCGCGGCTGATGACGAGGATGTGGTCCGCGGTCTCTTCCATCTCGCTCATCAGGTGGCTCGAAAGGAAGATCGTGCGGCCTTCGGCGGC
>JBBSKE010000127.1:0-9003 GCA_038256595.1 Tepidiformales bacterium
CGCTCGTATCGAGGGTGATCTTGCCGATGCATTCGACGGCGTCGTCGATGTAGGTGTAGCAGCGGAGCGCCTTTCCGCCGTCGACCAGCTTCATATCGGTGCCGTAGAGCAGCGCGTTCATGAAGTGGGCGATGACGCGGGGCGAGTCGTCGTTGTTCCGCTCGGAAGGCAGGAAATCGATGCGCGGCCCGACGAAGTTGAACGGCCGGATGGCCGCATAGTCGAGGCCGCGGTCCTGCCCGTGGGCGTGGATGACGCGCTCAAGGAGCTGCTTGCTCACCGAGTAAATCCAGCGCGACTTCTCGATCGGGCCGACGATCATGTTGGTCTGGCTCTCGCGCATGGTGACATCGGCGCGGGCGCGGTCCTCGGGCGACATAAGGTCATCCGGGACGAGGCTCAGCCAGGTGCGGCCATAAATCTCGCAGGTGGAGAACTGGATGAGCCGCTTCTCCATCGCCGAGCACTTTTCGATGATCTTGATGTTCTCCATGAAGTCCAGCTCGAACACTTCGAGCGGATTGCGGACGTACATCGTTGGGCTGGCGACGGCGACGAGGTCGATGACCACATCCGATTCGCGGATAAGGCGGTCGGTGACATCCGTATCGCGGCGGATGTCGCTGTGGAGATAGGTGAAGCGCGGGTTCCCCAGCAGGTGCTGCACCTTCTGGTCGTCGATGTCAGTACCGGTGAGTTCGGCATCCGAATTGTTGAGGAGCCATTCGACGAGGTGAGAGCCGATAAACCCGGCACAACCGAGCAGACAGATACGCATGAGCGGAAGCCCTCCATGACGGCCAGGTGTCTCCGTGGCGGAGATTATACGGAGCCTCGGCCAGTCAGAACTGTTGGGATCGTCTTCAGCAATATCGACAGGTCTAACCCCAGGCTCAGGCGCTGGGCGTATTCCACGTCGAGGTCAACCATATCGCCGAAGTTGTGGTCGCCGCGCTTGGTGACCTGCCAGAGGCCGGTGACCCCGGGACGCGCGGCGAGCCGGCCAAGTTCAACATCATCATACTTGGCCACTTCGTAGGTCGTGGGTGGGCGCGGCCCGATGCAGCTCATATCGCCGCGCAGGATGTTCCAGAGCTGCGGCAGCTCATCGAGGCTGGTCTTGCGCAGGAACGAACCGACGCGGGTTTTCCGAGGGTCGTTTTTGATTTTGAAGATGTGCCCGGAGGCCTCATTTTGTGCTTCGAGTTGGGTTAGCAGCGTCTCCGCGCCCAGCCGCATCGAACGGAACTTCCAGATCGTGAAGACTCTGCCGCCCTGGCCGACTCTCGCCTGCCGGAAGATCGGCGGGCCGGGACTTTCGATGACGATGACCAGGGCGATCAGCGCCAGGAGCGGGAAGAGGAGAATGAGACCCGCCGCCGAGGCGACGATATCGAAGCAGCGCTTCCAAAAGGGCATCGGCGCCAGCGTGATTCCACCGATCGCGTCACGAGTCTCCTCGAAGGAGACGACCTGCTCGTGGAGTGCAAAGGGGGCTCTTGCACTCATTCGGCGCGCCTCAGTGCGAATTCGGTGTCTTCGCTGACGTCAACAGGAGATTCCAGGGCCGGCCGGCCGATGCACGAGTAGCTAAACCCGTGTTCTCGGACCACGCTGGCATCGAGGTAGTTGCGAGCATCGACGATTGTCCGCCGCGCCATTAGCTCGCCGACTTCCGCCCAGTTGATATTCCGGAATTCCGGCCAGGGGGTGGCCAGGATGATGGCGTGGGCTCCGAAGGCGCCGTGGTTGATGGTCTCGGCGATTCGCAGCGTCGGCGCGTCCCGGATGATCCGGTCCGCGGGCACTACCGGGTCGTAAATAGACACATCGGCGCCTTCGAGCTGCAAGAGCTTGGCGAGTTCGATGGACGGCGAGTTGCGGATGTCGTCGGTGTCGTCCTTGAAGGCCGCACCAAGGACCAGGATGCGGCGGCGTTCGAGGTCTCCCCCGATGGCCACGCGAATCTTCTGGACGGTGCGCAGGCGCTGGTCGCTATTGATTTCCATTACCGAGCGGAGGAGCTGCGGGTGGGTGCCGTGGACCGCCGCCATGTGGGCGAGGGCGCGCACGTCCTTCGGGAAGCAGCTCCCGCCCCAGCCGAGGCCAGCCTGGAGGAACTGGGAGCCGATGCGCGCATCCATCCCCATCCCGCGGGCGACTTCGCTCACGTCGGCGCCGAGGGTCTCGCAAATTGCGGCAATCTCGTTGATGAACGAGATTTTCGTCGCGAGGAAGGCGTTCGAGGCGTACTTGATCATCTCGGCCGTGCGGATATCGACGCGCTGGATGTAGGCGCCGAGCGGTTCGTAGAGCGCGGCCACGCGGTCGGCGGCGGCGGTATCGGTCGAGCCGAGGACCACCCGGTCCGGGTGCATAAAGTCGCGCACGGCGCTGCCTTCGCGCAGGAACTCGGGGTTCGAAACGACGGCGATGTCGGTCATCCCAGAGCGGCGCGCCATGCCAGAAACGAGGTCCCCGGTGCCGATTGGCACGGTCGACTTGTTGACGATGACACTGCCTGTCGCCAGACGACTGGCGACCGAGGTGACGGCGTCGCGCACGGCCCGGAGGTCGGCGGCGCCTTCCTGGGAAGCCGGAGTGTTGACCGCGATGAAGACGATCTCGGCGTTCATCTGGTCGGGATAGGTGGAACGGAACGTTAGGCGACCCGAGGCGATGCCCGAGCGAAGGAGCGGTTCGAGGCCCGGCTCGTGGATCGGCGTGATGCCCTGGTTGAGCAGCGCCACGCGAGACGCGTCGATATCGATGCACTCGACCTCGTGACCAAGATCGGTGAAACAAACGGCGGTGACAGCACCAACATATCCACAGCCGATAACAGCAAGTTTTGCCACGAGACCTCCTCCGCGGTTGTCCCAGATTCCTGCCTCCGGGCAGGTGAGCAATGTTTGGCCAATGGCCGTTGATTGTTCGTTGGACGTTGGCTTCGCTACGCCACCTTCCCAAGGCGGTGGGCAAGCCCACGACGGAGACACCCGGGCGCGACGGCCATCAGCGCGGGGATGTCATCAACCAGGTAACGACGCCAGAGACGCCGTGGCTCCTGCACCAGGCGGACGGCCCACTCAAGGCCGCTCGACTGCAAAAGCCGCGGCGCTCGGACGCGCTTCCCAGCGTAAAAGTCGAAAGTTCCGCCGACGCCAATCCAGACGGCTCCAGGGATGGCGTCGAAATGTTCGGCAATGAACCGCTCCTGCCGAGGGCAGCCCAGGGCCACCAGGATCAATTGCGGACGGGCGGCTGCGAGTTGCTGCACTTCTGCGAGCGTTTCTTCCGCGGTTCGCTTTCCGAACGGCGGGCAGATGCGCTCGACCACGGAGAATCCCCTGTGGAGGGCCTGGAGATTTGCGGCCGCTTCGGCGCTGATCTCCTCGGTCGAACCATAGAATGCGGCGCGAATGCCACCAGCGCTCTCTGCCTGGGCAGCAATAGCGCCAAGGAGATCAACTCCAGTCGTGCGACGAGTCCCCGGAGCGCCCGAGATTCGGCCAAGCCAGGCCACCGGGGCGCCATCGGCGACCACGAGGTGGCTGGCGGCGAGGTCTCGCTCAAGGGTGAAGCTTTTCCGAGCGCGGGCGACGAAATCGAGGTTCGCGGTAGCAACGCGTGCTCCCTCGCCTGCAACGATCCGGGCGACACACCAGCTGGTAGCAGCGGCCAGGTCGCCATCGAAAACGCGCAATGGCCCGACCAGGAAATGACGCACTGGTTGCGCGCTGGAGCCGGTTGTCGGAAAGGTGACGGTCAGTTTGGCTAGTGCCATACCCTCAGAGTGCATTCCCTGTGGTCTACCGGGTGTTGAGCGCCAGTTTGGGGGTGGTGCCCTCCGCACGTTCAATCCGTTACGATTGGATATGGGGGCATATCCCTATATGGCACGGATGGTCCAGACCCTAGGCTGGGATGGTGGCAGGCGAACAGCGACCAGCGGGAAGATTCCTGTGGTGCCGCCCGCGAATGCCCGGCAGGTGGTGAAGAGTATGTTTGGACGAATCGCTTCGGCAGTCGCACCCATGGTTTGCCCGGCCTGCCAGGATGGCTCGGGCACCGTTTCGCTCGGCGAAGAGCTCTACGAGGTCTGCCAGGTTTGTGCTGGCGCCGGGCTCGACCAGTCGTCCAGTGAGCGCCGTCGCGTGAGCCGCCACTTCGCTATGCGGCGAACTCACCAACGGTAAGGAAATAGCCAAGGCCCTGCCGCGAGCGGATTTCGAACGGCACACCTCCCGCTTCCCGGAGCTTCTTCCGGATGTGCGAAATATGCGTTTTGATCAGCGCCGAATCCGGATCATCCGTCGGTTCCCAGCCGAATGAGAGCAAGCGCTCTGCCGTCACCAGGTGCGGCTGGTGCTGCGAAAGGCAATAGAGCAATCGTAGTTCGAGTTTCGTCAGCACAAGTGGCGTGCCGTTCTTCGTTGCTGCGTAGTCTCCCAGGTCAATCACCAGGTCGTTCAAAGTAATGCGGTCGTCCGCGGAGCCGCTGGACTTGCGATTGGCGAGCCACGTCTCGGCGCGAAGGATGAGTTCCGATGGGTTGTAGGGGATCGAGATGATGTCGTGCGCACCGGCCCGGAGCGCCATCGTCGGCGCTGGGTCCTTCGCCGCCTCGGTCGTCACGAAGAGCGTCATCTGGTCGAACCGCTCGCGCAGCCTCTGGATCTGTTGCACCGCTTCGGTATCGATCTCTGCGAACGACACCACGCCCAGCATCGGTTGGAAGGGCAGGTGTTCGAACATGCGCTCGATGCTCGAAAGGCACACCGTCTGGTGGCCTCGGCGCTGGGCCACGAATGCCAGCAGGTCGGCGATTGCGGGGTCTGGTTCGGCGATGGCGATGCGCATTGGGGGCTCCTCAGAAGGCGTTGGCGACGTTGGCCGGCGTGTTGGCCGTTCTTAGACCGGAGTGAAGCTGTATCCCACGCCGTGGACGGTGCGAATCATCTCTTCGTTGCCGCCGGCGTCGCGCACCTTGCGGCGGATCGCACTGACGTGCCCCTTGAGCAGCGTGGCATCGTTAACGTTCTTGTAGCCCCAGATCTGGTCGGTCAGGAAGGCGTGGGAGAGTGCCTGGCCTGGGTACTTGACCAACTGGCTCAGGATTTCGACTTCCAGGCGAGTGCAATTCAGGTTGATGCCATCGAGATAGGCCGCCTGGTTCGAAAGGTCGATTTCCACGCCCATTGCCTGGATCTTCAGCTCGCGTGGCCGTTCGACCACATTGGCGGGGTCCGTACGCCGAACAATCGCGCGCACGCGCGCGAGAAACTCCCCGGGGTGGAAGGGCTTCGTGATGTAGTCGTCTCCCCCGGAGTTCAACCCGGCGATGACGTCCGCCGAGCGGTCGAGCGATGAGAGAAAGATGACCGGCAGCTCCGGGAGCGTCTCGCGCAGGTGACGGCAGAGTTCGAGCCCAGAGCCGTCAGGGAGCATCACATCGAGCACGGCAAGCTCTGGCGGCTTCTTTTCGGCGAAGCGGATGGCCGCATTCACGGTTCCCATCGTGATGACCTCATGCGATTCACGGCGAAGCGTCTGCGCGATTATCTCGGCGTAGTCTTCGTCGTCTTCAACGATGAGTGTGAACATGACCTTCCCCCTGGGTTCTGTGCGAAATTACTAGGCCGACGCGCGACGCCGTTCGCGCTCCATCGCCTCGGTGGCGAAGGCTTCCGGAATCTGCAGAGCGCGCGCATTGGCGAGCATCTTCATGCGACCGGTGGCCTGGAGCTTGACGGAGAGCGCGTGCAGGTGAGAACGCACGGTGTTGGCGGAAATCGTCAGCGCTTCGGCGATCTCCGTGTTCGAATGCCCCAGCGAAACGAGCCGCAAAACGTCTCGTTCGCGGGCCGTCAATTCCTGGGCGGGACCCTCCGCAGGATTTCCCGCCTTTTTCTGGGTGACTTCCGTTGCAATGCTGCGCAACGTCCTTGGTGGGATGTAGCTATCGCTGGCCGAAAGAAGCGCGGCGAGGGCGCGTTCGAAGTCTTCGGGGTCGGAATCGGTGGTGACGACGGAGGCGGCCCCGGCGGCGAGCGCGGCCGCAGCCTCGTTGAGCGCACCTTGGCCGCTGCTGATGGACATCCACCGCTGGGTTTCGGGGACGTGCACCATCACCCCCTGGGCCTGGCCAGGCGGCGAATCGTTACCCTCGACGAGCGTTACACCCGGCCGCAGGCTCCGAATGAGAGCGCCTACGAACGCCCCGAAAAGGGGTTCACTGGTACTGATCCGCAGTTCGACCATAAATAAACATGTCCTCCCACTCTTGCACGGTCCTCTTCCACACTCTCTACGTACTGGTAGATTCGACTGATCACGCCGCAGCAACACTCCCCCAACCGCTACTCCACGAATGTGATCCTCCGCCGTTCAAGAATAGCCGAATTCGAACAATTGCGTGCGTACTTAGAGTTTCGGCTCCACCGTGCCTTTGCAGCAGCCGTATGAGTTTTCGACTGCCGGGAGACGGTTGCTCAACAGCACGCCCGTAACATCTCCTTCACATGACATATGACATCGCACACGACCGGAGGCGCGTGAATGTGACGCATCGCGAATACTCGCCGCCGCAGCCTCCTGCTTCGCCCCCTGGTCTGAATGCTGCCCTCATTTATCTGCGCCCGGTTCCGAGGGCTCGGCTCCTGGGCGTGCTCGCGAACCTCGGCGTCTTCGTGCGCGAGTACCAGTCCCTCCCCGTGCTCGAGATCTGGGCCGAAGCTCCTGAGTGCGAACTCGCGCTCCTCGCCGGGACGAACGACCCGGCACACGTTGCGGCGGCGGAGCGGCTCGTCTCATCCGTCACGCCAGCGGTGGTCGCCCTTGTCCCGGATGAGGTCACAGCGCACGCCTACGAGCGTGCAGGGGTCCTCAAGACCGTTCGCGACGCAGAACTTGATGGAGCCCTGATCGCCGCGATCGGTACGGCGGCGCAACACGCCCGCATGCGGCGCGAAGCCGGCCGGAACGTAGAATCCGTCACCGTGGGCGAGGTACACTTCTCCGTACAGTCCGGGCGCCTCGAATGCAATGGCCGCGGCGTGGGACTATCGGGTACTGAGCTGAAAATCCTGCGGCGACTCACGGCAACGCCAGGCGTGCCCGTCTCGGCGTCAGACCTCGAAGGGGAAGTGGCAGTTTCATCTGATAGCCCGGCGGGCGGGAGTGAACTGCGCGCGACGATTCTTCGTCTCCGGCGCAAGCTTGAGCAGGTCGGCGGCAATCCGATGCAACTCGGTACGGTCCGCGGCTTTGGCTACGTGCTCGTTCTTTAGGGCGATGCGGGCAAGGGATTCGGTGGTAGCTCCGACGAACCTCTCCTACGGTCGGGGTTCGTCGTGCTAGCCGGGACGCCAAAATCTTGGTGATTTGGCGGGGTTCGTTTATCCCAGCGGGGGCTGGCGCCCAGGATTCAAGTTTTGTGCTGAGGTTAGGGAGCGGGCGAATCTTTGATCACACCCGCCACCCTGTTTTCGCTCTACGCTTCGCGTTCGCAGCAAAGCGGGACGACAAGCGTGGCCTTGTAAGACGCGCCATCGACCCCAGATTCGACCATTCCGCCGAATTGGGCGGCGATGCGATTCGCGAGGTAGGTCCCTGCGCCAATGCCACGATGTCGAACGTTCGGCGACAACGGGTTCTTCACTTCGACAACTGCACAATTACCTTCGCGCCGGACGTCGATCTCGATAACAGAATCGGGATTGTCGTCCCCGTGCTGCTGCGCATTGTTGAGAAGCGATTGGAGCAGAGTTTCGAGCTGCGTCACGGGCACGTTAATCTCGCCGGTGGAGTCTCCCCCGGGCGTGACATAGACCGGGACACCGAGCGCGCGCGCCTCTTCCGCAAGGCGTTGCACGACGGCTCCGAGTGCCACTCGCTCAGATTCAGCGGGTATTGAACCCTCTGCCAGCGAGAGCACGCTCTGCGCAGTTGAGAGCATGCGTTCAGCAGCGCGGACGATGATTTCGCATCGCCTGCGGAGCGATTCGTCCTCGCAATCAGCGGCTGCGGAGCGGGCAGCTGTGGCGACCAGGCCAAGCGGAGCTCGCAGCTCGTGATACGCGAGAGTTACAGGATCCGCCACAAAAGACTTCACCTCTGGTCAACCTCGGCCCATGTGTGTGTCTAGACGTAACGATGGTATACGGGTTAACCCGCGCTCCCCATCATCCATCCAGACGATTGTTTCAGTTGGAATGAACTAGTCGGAAACGATGATCCGAGCCGAGCGCCATTCAACTGTTCTAAGGTTACCTTCGACACTTTGCCTTCACCGGACAGGTGCGACCTGGTGAATGCTCGGGTCTTGGCCGGGAAACGCATTACGCAGCGTTTACACAATTTGCATCAGCCGCTTACGTTTGGGTCCCGGCTCTACCAAAGGAACGCTCAATTCGGTAGAATGGTTAACAGGCGCAAGCCCTCCATGGGGACGAAAGGACTCGACAGGAAGGTAGGTAGCCGGATAGCAGGCCGAGGTTGGGTGTCACCCTCGTTAATCAGGTGCCCAAAAATAGCTGGCAAACAGCAACTCGCTCTCGCCGCTTAATTAGCGACGACGTTTCTCCCAGGCCTCGACCCGGTGGGCCAGGGAAGAAGCGACGCAATGCCGGGGTGCCGCTGAAGGACGTCGATAGCCTCAGCGAAAGATTTATCGACTGGCTGACGCACGCGAGGACCACCAACGTTCGTGTGAAAGCGAGAACCTAAACGGTGGGAAAGCCTGTAGGAAAATTCGGAGCTGTACTTCTCTGGACCGGGGGTTCAACTCCCCCGCGTCTCCACCAAACTTTCCAACGGCCCGGGTAGGATTACCCGGGCCGTTGTGCGTCCCGCGGAGGGCGAACTCGCATGTCGCAGCGCATCTCACCGTAGCTGCTCCTCGACGGCGCGATCACGGTCGGGCTCGTCGGCTGCTCGTGAGCGCCTTCCTCTCCCCGGCCTCGCACAGTTCGAGGACAAAGCCATGAGACCGGGCGCGCC
>JBBSKE010000128.1:0-8866 GCA_038256595.1 Tepidiformales bacterium
GCCCATAGACGCCCTGCTTGAGGCGGAAGCCAATGAAGATGTTCTCTTCGACGTCTCCGGCGAGGAAGCGGTTCGACTCGGTGTCGAAGTCTTCGAATTCCCGCTCAAGGATCGGGAGAATCTTCCCCGGGTCGTTGCTCAGCTCAATCGGTTCGTTGGGTTTAGTGGTGATCATTGGCAGGCCCCCTCGGGTTCTGGCGTCCCGGGAATACCGGAAATCGCGTTCGTAAACTGTTGTGCTGGCCACTCTACCAAAGTCTAAGCGTTGCCGCCGCCTTCGGTTGTTGATAATGTTGACTACAGCACTCAAGTTTGGGCCGAAGAATGACACCTGTAAAGCTAGAAACCCGCATCACTGACGAACAAATCGCGACTTTGAACGCGCGCTTCGAGTCCGCCGACCCGCGCGAGATCGTCGCCTGGGCGGTCGAAACGTTTGGCGATGGGCTCTCCGTGGGCGCCAGCTTCGGCGGCGCGAGCGGCATGGCCATCCTTCATATGGTGGCGGCGCTCAAGCCGAACGTGCATGTCTTCGTGCTCGATACCGACTACCTCTTCGAAGAGACCCAGGAGACGATGCGCCGCTCGACCAGCGCGCTCAACCTCCAGAACCTGAACGTCTACAAGTCGAAGATTACCCACGAAGAGCAGGCCCAGCAGTTCGGCTCGGCGCTCTGGATGCGCGACCCGGATGCGTGTTGCGAACTTCGCAAGATCGAACCGAATCGCCGCGCCCTTGATGGCAAGTCGGCGTGGGTCAGCGGTTTGCGGCGCGACCAGTCGGAGGGCCGTGCGGACACGCCGATCATCTCCTGGAACAACAAGTTCGGGCTGGTGAAGCTGAACCCGCTCGCCACCTGGACCGAGAAGCAGACCTGGGCCTACATCGAAGCGAACAACATTCCATATAACCCGCTGCTCAACCAGGGCTACAGCAGCATCGGCTGCTACAACTGCACCGTCCCGGGTGTCCAGGGCCGCGCCGGCCGCTGGGCCGGGTTCGATAAGGAAGAGTGCGGGCTCCACACCTAGCCGTTCCGCCAGTCCATTCTCCCAACCTTCGCCACGGAGTTCTCCGCATGACGCAACGAGGATTCGTCCTCTGGTTCACCGGCCTTTCCGGGTCCGGTAAGTCCACCCTGACCGAAGCTCTCGCTCCCATCCTCGCCGAGCGCGGCCGCAAGGCTGAACTGCTCGACGGCGATGTCGTGCGCACGAACCTCTCGAAGGGCCTCGGATTCTCGAAAGAGGACCGCGATACGAACGTGCTGCGCATTGGTTTCGTGGCGAATCTGCTCGCTCGCAACGGCGTGCCCGTGATGACGGCCGCGATCTCGCCCTACCGAGACATTCGCGACGCCAACCGGTCACTCATCGAGGGCGACGGCTCGGCCTTCGTCGAAGTGTTCGCCGCGGCGACGGTCGAAGAGTGCGAAGCGCGCGACGTGAAGGGTCTCTACGCGGAGGCGCGGGCCGGCAAGCGCACCGGATTCACCGGCGTCGATGACCCGTATGAGCCGCCTCTGAACCCGGAAATCGTCTGCCCGACTGGCAGCGAGCCGATCGCGGAAAGCCTCGCGCGCATCCTCGCCTACCTCGAAGCTCAGGAATTGATTCCCGCCGCAGCCCCGGCCAATGGGTAATGCAGGCTCCAGCACCTCGTGGCGCACCGGCGTAGATGTCACCCGCTAGCCTCCCTGGCCGCGGGTCGCTCGCAGGTTCCCGGTTCGCGCTCATCGCCCCCAAGGCGGCGGCCGGGTTCGCGGGCCTCTTTCTCTTCATCCTCGCGCTTCAGATCATCAAATCGAGTGCCAAGTCGCTCGTTCCCATCCTCGACGGCCTGAACGTCGAAGGCGCCGCGAACAGCGTCGGCTTCGGCTGGCTGCTGGCCTATGGTGCACTGAGCGGCTCACCGGTCGCGGCGATTGGCATCACCCTCCTCGCTGGCGGCGTCATGACCGAAACCGAGGCATTCGGAGTTGTCGGCGGCTCGCGGCTGGGGGCATCGTTTATCGTCCTCGCAGTCGGATTCTTCCTCTTCCTGCGCAAGCAGCGGAACGCAGACGGCCTTTATATCGGCGTGGTCGCGCTATTGACGACGCTGACGACCCAGGGTCCGGCGATTCTCCTCGGGCTGGTCTCGTTGCACTACGGCTGGCTCGATGGCGTCCAGTTCGAAACCCCGACCAGCTTGCTGGACATCATCGACCGCTTCTACGGACCGCCAGTCGACTTCGTGAACGACCTCCTGCCGAGCTTCGGGGTGTTTGCCGCTGGCGTGGGGCTCTTGCTCGGCAGCTTCACCATCTTCGACCGCGCCCTGCCACAACTCGACGGCGAGGCCGAGGGAATCACGCGGCTCTTCGGCTTCTTGAACAAGCCGCCGCTCATGTTTCTGATGGGCTGCCTCGTGACGATGACGACCCTGAGCGTCTCGATTTCGCTCACCGTGCTGGTGCCGCTGTCGCTGAAGGGGTATCTCAAGCGGGAGCACGTCATCCCGTACGTCATGGGCGCGAATATTACGACGTTCGTTGACACCCTGGTCGGCGCTGTGCTCCTCGGTGGGCAATCGGCGTTCACGGTCGTCCTGACGGAGATGCTCTCGGTCGCGGTCCTTTCGATTTTCGTCCTGGTGCTGCTCTACCGGCCGTATTCGAAGGGAATCCTTGGTGCGGCCTCTTGGGCGACCGCGAAGCCGAAGCACATGCTCATCTTCCTCGGCGGGATCGTGACGATGCCGCTGATCCTGCTGTTTTTGTAGGGCAAGGTTCGGCCTGCGCGAACTTCTTGCTGCGACTCTTGCCGCCGGCCGGTGGCTGCGATAGGCTCGCATGAGACCCCTTTAATGACGGTCCCGAGAGGCCGAAAAGGGAGGAGGCGCCGGTGATGCCCGGCTTCGCAGCTTGCCGCTTGCCATACGACGCGCGCCCCGCCTCAGGGGGTCCGATCCTATGAGCAGCGAACTCCTCCTTGGCCCCGACGAAATGGGCAGGACGATCCGGCGACTCGCCCACGAAATCATCGAAAACAACCATGGGACAGACGGCCTTGTGCTCGCCGGATTGCTCTCGCGCGGCTATCCGCTGGCGCAGCGCCTCGGTGCGGCTATCCAGGCGTTCGAAGACGCAGCCGTGCCCGTCGGCAAGCTCGACATTGGCCTGCATCGCGACGATGTCACTCTGCGCGCGAAACCACCACGCCTTCGCCCCAGCGAGATGCCCCGCAACATCGACGGAACGACCGTTGTGCTCGTCGATGACGTGCTCTTCACCGGGCGAAGCATCCGCGCGGCGATGGACGCGCTCCTCGATTTCGGCCGGCCTGCGCGCATCCGCCTCGCCGTGCTCATCGACCGGGGCCACCGCGAATTGCCCATCCGGCCCGATTTCGTCGGCAAGAACATCCCAACCGCCTCGTTCCAGGAAGTGCGCGTCGCCGTGCAGGAGCTCGACGGCGAAGATGCGGTCTATCTCGTCACGCAGGAGGCCGCCAGTGCCTGACAGCAATGGCCAACGCACCTCCGCGAGCGCGAAAGAGCACGTCCCCGGCACCTGGCGGTTCAAGGACCTGCTCGATACGGACATCCTCACGCGAGACGATATCGAACTCGTGATGGAGACCGCCGAGGCGATGAGCGAAGTGCGCTCGCGGCCTGCCGGCAAGATTGCCACCCTCCGGGGCACGATTATCGCGACCCTCTTCTACGAGCAGAGCACCCGCACGCGGGCCAGCTTCGAAGTCGCCGGCAAATCGCTGGGCGCCGATGTGGTGAACCTCAGCGCGAGCGGCAGCAGCGTCGAAAAGGGCGAGACGCTGATCGACACTGTGCGCACCCTCGAACAGATTGGCGCCTCCATCATCGTCATGCGCCACAAGAGTTCGGGGGCGCCCTACCTCGCGGCGCGGCACTCCTCGGCCAGCATTATCAATGGCGGCGACGGCACCCACGCCCACCCGACGCAGGCGCTGCTCGACCTCTACACGATGCGCCGCCACCTCGGCGACCTCGAGGGCAAGAAGGTGACGATTGTCGGCGACGTCGTCCACAGCCGGGTCGCGCGCTCGAACATCTACACGCTGCTCGCGAGCGGCGCGCACGTGGTCCTCTGCGGGCCGGCGGCGCTGCTGCCGCGGACCCTCGGGAGCATTGTCACCGAATCCGGCAGCCTCGAAGTGACGACGGACTGCGACGCGGCCATGAAGGATGCGGACGTAGTCATGGCCCTGCGCATCCAAAAGGAGCGGCAGTCGGCCGGCCTCATCCCCTCGTTCCGGGATTACATCCGCGGCTACCAGGTGGATGCGCGGCGGCTCGCGCTGGCCAAACCGGGCGCCCTCCTGATGCACCCTGGGCCCCGAAACGAGGGCATCGAAGTCTCGTCATCGGTCACCGGTGGCGGCCAATCCGTGATCGAAGAGCAGGTCGCGAACGGCGTGGCCGTGCGCATGGCCCTGCTCTTCCTGACAGTGACAGCGAGGCCCCTCGTATGACGAGCACCATTCTTCTCCGTGGCGGGCGCGTCATCGACCCCGCGAACGGCCTGGACGAGGTCCTAGACGTGCGCGTCGCCGGTGGCATCATCGCCGAGATCGGCGAGGGTCTATCGGACGAGAACGCGCGCGTCATCGAGGCGGCGGGCCTGCTCGTCCTCCCGGGGTTCGTCGACCTCCACTCGCATCTGCGCGAACCGGGCTTCGAACACAAAGGCACGATTGCGACCGAGACGATGGCCTCGTTGCGGGGCGGCTTCACGACCATTTGCGCGATGCCGAACACGGAACCGGCGCCGGACTCCGAATCGGTGGTCAAGGCGCTGCTCGAGATTATCAAGCGGGATGCGAAGTGCCGCGTGCTGCCCATCGGCGCGACGACCCGCGGGCGAGCAGGCAAGCAGATCGCCGAACTCTCGGAACTCGCAGCGGCCGGCGTGGTCGCCTTCAGCGATGATGGCTCGCCGGTCGCCGATGCGATGCTCATGCGTAACGCGCTGCTCCTCGCCGGCCAGCTCGGCATCCCGATTTCGGAGCACTCGGACGACCCAGTGCTGCATGGTTCGGGCGTGATGAACGAGGGCCGCGTGAGCGAACGGCTCGGGCTGCCGGGCGAACCGGCCGCCGCCGAAATCACTGCGATCGCCCGCAACATCGCCCTCGCGGAGACCACCGGTGCCCACCTCCACATCGCCCACGTGACCACTGCTCGCGGCGTCGAGCTCGTCGCCGAGGCGAAGGCGCGCAGCCTGCGTGTGACTGCCGAGGTGACGCCCAGCCACCTCTTCCTGACCGAGAACGCAATCTTCGGGCCCGGCCCGGAGCCGCTCTACGACACGAATGCGCGCATCAACCCGCCACTTCGCACGGAAGCAGACCGCCTCGCGCTGCTGAGGGGGCTGAACGAGGGCACCATCGACGCGATCGCGACCGACCACGCGCCCCACGCGCTGCAGGACAAGCTCTGCGAGTTCGACCAGGCCTCGCCCGGCATCTCCTGCGCGGAAACGGCCCTGGGGACGGTGATGACGCTCGTCGCGCGCGGCGAACTCGATCTGCATATGGCGATCGCGGCACTCACCTCGAACCCGGCGCGCATCTTCAACATCGAGCGGCACTTTCCCGGCGCCGGCAGCCTCTCGGTCGGGGTGGCCGCGGATATCACGCTCGTTGACCCGGCAGCACGATGGACGGTCGACCCGGGATCGTTCGTTTCGAAAGGCCAGAACACGCCCCTGGGCGGAGTGGAGCTGACCGGCGCGGTTCGCGCAGTGCTGCTCGCTGGAGAAATTGCCTGGGAGGTGGCGAATGACTGATGCACGGCTCGTGCTTGCGGATGGTTCGATATTCGAAGGGCGATCGATCGGCCGTCGCGGCTTCACCGATGGCGAAGTCGTCTTCAATACGTCGATGACCGGCTACCAGGAGATGCTGACCGACCCGTCCTACGCCGGGCAGCTCCTCACCCTCACCTACCCGATGATCGGGAACTATGGCGTCGATGACCGGGTGGAGGAGTCGATCAAGATCCAGCCGTCCGGGCTCATCGTGCGCGAGGCGGCGCAATTCGCGAGCCACCTGCGCTCGACGGGCCGCATCCAGGAGTACCTCGAAGCGCGCGGCGTGGTCGCCATCGAAGGGATCGACACACGCGCGGTCACCCGGCGCATCCGGCGGCACGGCGTCATGCTCGGCACCATCACCACCGATGAGACGGGGGCAGCGGCCCTCCACCGGGTTCGCGCACTGCCTTCGTACGACAACATCAACTGGGTCGAAAGCGTGACCTCGGCCGAGGCCTACGATTGGGACGCGAAGCCAGACGCGAAATACAAGATTGCGCTGCTCGATGGCGGCGTGAAACGGAACATCATGCGTTCGCTCGCGCTGCGCGATTGTTCGGTACGCATCTTCCCATCGGACACGCCGGCGGCCGACCTGCTCGCCTATGCGCCCGACGGCATCGTCCTCTCGCCGGGGCCGGGAGACCCCCGCCTGCTCAGCAAGATGGTCGAAGAGACGAAGCTGCTCATCGGCAAGGCACCGATTCTCGGGATTTGCCTGGGGCACCAGGTGGCCGCCCAGGCACTCGGCGCCGGGACCTTCAAGCTGTCGTTCGGTCACCGCGGCGGCAACCACCCTGTCCAGGACGTGACGACTGGCCACATCACCATCACCGCCCAGAATCACGGTTACGCGGTGGACGACAAGGGCCTCGATTCGAGCGCCTATGTGAGCCACGTGAACCTGAACGACCAGACCGTCGAAGGAATCGCGATGAAAAGCGAACCATTGCTCACCATCCAGTACCATTCGGAAGCCTGCCCCGGACCGCTCGATAACACAGAAATCTTCGACCGGTTTATCACCACGGTGGCGGGCTGGAAGAGAGGGGCATCATGAGCCGTCCATTCGATACGCGCCGCGCAACCACCGGAGACGCCGCAGCCCTTGCAGCAATCGCCCGGAACCTCGACGACAACAACGGCCTCCCCGCCGACTTCGACGTTGACCACGCCGAGCAATGGATCAGCCGTGTCGGCGACCAGGGCGCCATTGTGGTCGCCTTCGATGGCAGCATCCCGGTGGCATTCGGGGCGCTCGATTTCAGCACCAGCGAACCGGACACGGGCGTGCTCGGCGTCTGGGTGGTGCCGGAGTATCGCCGTCGCGGCCTCGCCACGGACATCGCCGAAGAGCTGATCGAATTCGCTCGCGAAGGCAACTTCCGCCGGATTCGCGGCCGCCTGCCGGATGGCAACGAGCCGGCCTTGAGCTTCCTCTCCGCGATTGGAGCCATGGTGCCGCTGCGCAACCCAAACATGTCGTTCGAACTCCCGCTTTAGACCTCCCGGAGGAGCCTTGCTAAGAGCTATGCCGACCCCCACGAGCCGCCGGAACAACGCGCCTGTCCAGCCACCTCGTATGCCGTCACTCGTTCCCGAGCCGCTAATCTGTATCGCCATCGCCCTCGGGGTGATGGGCGTCATCTTCCTTGTCTTCTCGTTCACCGGCGTGTTCGCCGAGGGCGATGTGGGCAAGACGCTGGCGCGCCTGTTCGCGGGGTCGCTGTTCCTCAGCGGCCTGCTGATCTTCCTGCTCGGGTTCGGCTTGCTCGCCGACAAACGGGGCGACAATCACTATTATGTCGTCCCCACCATCCTCGGCGTGGTCATTGGCATCGTTGCCGCGTCGCTCTTCGTCATCAACGTGGGCGAATACGTGCTCGCGCCATTCGCGCTGGCCGTCTTCGCTCTTCGCCCATTCCGCCGGGCCTTCGGCGTCAAGAAAGCAGGCCGCCGATGAAACCGAAGAGCGTCCTGATTCTCGGCTCTGGCCCGATCGTCATCGGCCAGGCTGCCGAATTCGACTACGCCGGAACCCAGGCCTGCAAAGCGATGCGCGAAGAAGGCGTCCGCAGCATCCTCGTCAATTCCAATCCGGCCACGATCATGACCGACCTCGATGTCGCCGACGCCGTCTATATCGAGCCGCTCACGGTCGAAGTGGTCGAGCGCATCATCGCGCGCGAGCGGCCGGAGGGCCTCCTCCCGACCCTCGGCGGCCAGACCGGCCTGAACCTTGCCGTCGACCTCGCGAAGGCGGGCATCCTCGAAAAGTACAACGTCCGCCTGCTCGGCACGCCGCTCGAAGCGATTCGCCGCGCCGAGGACCGCGAGCTTTTCCGCGACCTGCTGACGAAGCTCGGCGAACCGGTGCTCGAGAGCGAAATCTGCCACACGGTCGAAGAGTGCGTCGAAGCGGCGGAGCGAATCGGCCTGCCGATCGTTGTTCGGCCCGCCTACACGCTCGGCGGCACCGGCGGCGGCATGGCCTTCACCATGGACCAGGTCCGCGTGGTCGGTGAGAGCGGCATCACGGCCAGCCCCATCGGCCAGGTGCTCATCGAGAAGAACCTGCTCGGCTGGAAAGAGGTCGAATACGAGGTCATGCGCGATGGCGCGGGCAACTGCATCACCATCTGCAACATGGAGAACCTCGACCCGATGGGCGTCCACACCGGCGACTCCATCGTCGTCGTTCCATCTCAGACCCTGAGCGACAAGGACTACCAGATGCTCCGCTCCGCTTCGCTGCGGATCATCTCCGAACTCGGCATCGAAGGCGGCTGCAACGTCCAGTTCTCGCTCGCCCCGCGCAAGGACGTGCGCGACTGGGACGGCGACCCGTACGCGCCGCTGCCCTACCACGTCATCGAAGTGAACCCGCGCGTGAGCCGCTCCTCGGCCCTCGCCTCGAAGGCGACTGGCTACCCGATCGCGCGCGTCGCGGCCAAGATCGCCTGCGGCAAGACGCTCGACCAGATCCAGAACGCAGTCACCCAGCGCACGACGGCCGCCTTCGAGCCGGC
>JBBSKE010000129.1:0-8830 GCA_038256595.1 Tepidiformales bacterium
TAAGGCGATGACGTTGGCCGCGATGGCCCTTCGTTCGCTCAAGGATAGTCTTGTGGCGACGATGAGACGTCACGCCACGCTTTACGCGGGTCATGGACCTTAGCTCCTGGTGTTATTGGCCGGCGAGCAGGCGCTTGATGAGGGGCGCGTGCGTCGGAGTGACTTCCACAGTCCGGCCGTAGAGTACGCTAACCGGCTTGCGCTTCTTCATGCGGTGGTTGTTGCGGCTACCGTACATTCGCATTATTTTCCCGCCGCCTGTTACGCGAAAGCGCGAGGCCGCACCTTTGTGGGTCTTGAGTTTCGGCACGATTATTCTCCCGAGGTCGTATCGGCGGTGGATTCTTCCTCTTCGCCGTTTTCGTCCTCATCATCTTCGTCTTCCTCGTCCTCACCGACAACTGGGGCTTCGGCGGCGGCACGAAGAATCTCTTCGTCTTCCTCTTCTTCGACGACAGGAGTGCCGGCTTCAGCAGCCTTGGCCTCGGCTGCGCGCTGGAGCGCGGCGAGCTTCTTCTTGTCGGCGGTGAGGATCATCGTCATGTGGCGGCCTTCGAGCATCGCTTCACGTTCAAGCACGGCGATCTCTTCAAGGCTCTTGAGTACCCGGTCCAGCAGATTCTTGCCGATTTGCGGGTGCGTGATTTCGCGACCACGGAACATAACCGTGACCTTCACCTTGTCGCCGCCCTTGAGCAGCTTCGCGGCGGTACGGGTCTTGAAATCGATGTCGTGGTCGTCGATCTTCGGCTTCATTCGGATCTCGCGGAGCTGCACGTTCGCCTGGTGCTTCTTCGCTTCGCGATCCTTCTTCGATTGCTCGTATTTGAAGCGGCCGAAGTCCATCAGCCGAGCGACGGGCGGTTGGGCCTGCGCGGCGACCTCCACGAGGTCGACATTGCGCGTTCGGGCCATCTGTATCGCCTCGATCGTGCGCACAACTCCGACCTGGTGACCTTCTTCGTCTATCAGGCGGACTTCCGGTACCCGGATGCGCTCGTTGATACGAGGTTCCGGTGGTGCGGGCTTTGGTGGTAGCTTAGATCGTTTCCTCAAACTGCTCCCCGGTGGAAAATAGAACGGACTATCAGGATACCATCCGCCAACCTGCCTTGTATATCCGGTATTCTCCCCACCTCGTACCATGTCTTCATGTTTCGTGTACGAAAAGCGGTCATTCTCGCCGCCGGAATGGGCACTCGGCTCCTCCCCGCGACCAAAGCCGTGCCCAAGCCCATGCTCCCCATCGTCGACAAACCGCTCCTCCAGTATGCCGTCGAAGAGGCGGTCGCCTCCGGCATCGAAGAGATTATCTTCGTGGTCGCCGAAGGGCAGGAGTCCATCCGCGAACACTTCTCCGCTAACGGCCGCATCGAGCGCGTGCTGGCCGCGAAAGGCGATACCAACTTCCTCGGCCTCGTTCGTGCCCCCAGCGAAATGGCCACCTATCACTATGTCATCCAGGATCAGCCGCTCGGGCAGGCGCACGCCATCTGGTGCGCGCGCGAATACCTCGCCGATGAGCCCTTCGCGCTCTTTTTCCCGGACGACCTCATCCTTGGCGACGTGCCCGCGATCGGCGAGATGATCGCCGCCTACGATGCGACCGGGGGGACCGTCATGGCCGTCGAACAGGTGCCACACGAGGAAGTCTTCCAGTACGGCGTCATCGCCCCTGCCGGCGAGGGCGACCCAATCCCGGTCAGGGCCGTCGTCGAAAAGCCGCCGGTCGATGAGGCTCCCTCGGACCTCGCGATTGTGGGCCGCTACGTCCTCAGCGAGACGATCCTGTCGCACATCGAACGAACTCCTCCCGGCAAAGGCGGCGAGCGCTTCATCGCCGACTCAATCGCGCTCCAGATCGCCGGGGGCGAACCGGTCTTCGCGCGAAAGTTCAGCGGTGTTCGATACGACACTGGGCGGCCCGCAGGCCTGGTAATCGCGCAGGTGGGCGCCGCCCTGATGCGCGAAGATGTCGCCGCGCAGGTGCGCGAGCCGCTGCTCAAACTCCTCGGAGGCGCCCGATGAGCCAGGTGCTCTCCGTCGGTTTCCCGCTGCCGAACTTCCGCGTCGATAACTACAACGTCCTCACCGCGCCGAGCTATTTCGATTACGAAGCGGTCGTCATCGACCCGGCGGGCATCACCAACGAGGCGACCGCGCTCATCAATGGGACGGCCACCTACGAGGCTCGCGACGGCCGCCCCGTGGTCAATGGGGCGACAACCGCCGGTGCGCTCTCGGCCGGCGAGATGATTCGCCGCCGCGCCGACGAAACCCGCCGCCTGCTCGATTCCGGCGGCACGCTGATGGTCGTCGCTCGCCCGAATGCGGTGGTCCATGGGCTCGTCGGCTTCGAAGGTTGCGACCGGTACAGCTGGCTGCCCGCGCCCGCCGGGGTGCACTGGGGTCCTCCCCTCTTGCGCGCCGCCGACGGCACGACTGTCCGCATCGTCGATGAGGACCACCCGCTTTCGACGCCGCTGCGCAATTTCCGCAAGCACCTTGCCTACCGCGCGATTTTCGACGACCGCAATCCCGCCTTCCGAGCGGCCGGCCGCGTCCTCGCTGCGGGCGGCGCGAACACGCCGATCGCGGTCGAATTCGAAGTGCTCTCCGGCCGCGTGGTTTTCTTCCCCGCGCTCGCCGAATCCGGAAACTACCAGCGCACCGAGTTCGCCGAGGCCCTCTGCGACGTCATCCGCGACCTCCAGACTGCGGCCCAGGCGGGAGAATCGCCCTACTGGCTCGGCGCCGTCGCTCTCCCGGGGATAGATACCGTCGAGACGACGCTGACCACCGCCCGGGGCGCGCGCGAGTCTGCCGAGGCCGACCTCACAAGCGCCCAGGAGCAGTACGACGAGCTCGCCCGCCACCGGAAGGTGCTCTGGGAGTCCGGCCCGGGGCTGCAGTCAGCGGTCGTCGAATCGCTGCGCATGCTCGGGTTCGAAGTCGCCGAAGAGCCAGAAGGTGTGCTCGTTTCGCACGATGGCAAGACGGTCATGCTCGAAACCGAGGGCAACCGCGAGCAGGTCGTCGAATGGCCGTACGTTCGCCTCCAGCGCCGCCTCGAAGACCGGATGCTGAAGAAGGGCGAGGCGCTCGGCGGTCTGGTTGTCGTAAACGGCCATCGCCTGACCGCGCCCGAAAGCCGCCCGCAGCAGTACACCGACGCGCTCAAGATCGCCTGCGAGAATTATCGCTACTGCCTCATGACGGGCACGACCCTGTTCGCGCTGGTCAAACGGGTGCTCGAAGGCGCGACGGACGCGGACCTGCTCGGAATCCGCCGCCGGATGATGGCTGCCAGCGGCCTCCTCGAAGAAGAAGCGGCGGTTGGGGACACCGAAACACCAGCCCCGGACCCGATGTTTTAGGAGTGCTGAGCTTCGAGTGCTGCGTGCTGGGTCAGTCCTCGGCGCCGGCTACCCCATCGGATCGAGCATCAGTGCGACCCAGCGAGACGTGCGCGTGGCGGCGAGTGCGGCCAGTGCCGTCACTCCGAGCACGAGGATGCCGGTCATCGCGGCGGCTCGCACGAACTGCTGGCCGGCTATCCCGAGCGTCATGTCTGTGAACGTCACATCGGCGGTCTTGATGCCGAACAGTCGAACTCGAATTCTTGATGCCATGAGGGTCCTTACGTGAGCTGGCGATATGCTTGCCACTGTGTCCGCCCAGCGGCGACCAGGTAGGCCGGGGCGACGCACCGCGCCAGAAGCGGGACATATGCGCGGGCGGATTTTTCGAAGATGGTCTGTTTAACCCGGGTCGCGGGGGATGCTGTGTATCGCGTGGTGCGGGCTCGAAGAGGCATCTCGCAGTTGCTCCGGGCAGGTGCCGCCGGGCTCGATCGAGCGTTCGTAGTGCCACAATTCGTTCGCATACGCCTGGCAGAGGCCGTAGTCGCTCCCGTGCTGGCTCAGCCAGCTCATCGCGTCCATCGGCCCGACATCGACGGCGCGCCCGCTCACGTGGGTCGAAAGCTCCGGCGTATTCACCCAGCGGCGGGCCTCGGATTCGCTCCCGAATTGCGCAATCGCGTCCTCAAGCAGGGACTGCTGGTAGCGGGCACTTCGCCATCCCGCGGTCACGAAAATCGTCACGCCGTCGGCTGCGGCATCCTCGGCCGCCTCTTGCAGCGCTCGCCGGATCTGCGGATCGAGGTTCGCGATCGCAGGGTGCGCCGCGTCGAGAAGCGAAATTGGGGCGTCATCGGCGATGAAGCCGTCCGCCAGCCCGAGGGGTTCGAAGCCGATAATGGAGCCATCCGCCTGCCCGAGGGGGCCGGCGTTGGCTTCGGCGCGGCCGAATACGGCTTCGCGCAGCGCCGCATCGCCGGAGCAGGCGGTCATAGTCGCAAGCGTCACTGTCGCAATGGCGGCCGTGATAGCGGTTGCCCGGATTCGCTTCGGCAACCGGGGCTTCTTGTAATCTGGCAACTCGTCTTGCCTCCAGGTTTGTCCGTCAGCCCTTGAGCCGGCGGTACACTCAGGAGAGCAAATGACGCGTTTCGCTGGCGTAGCAGAATGAGCACACATTTCCGCAACATCGAGTGTGATTAGGTAGGCTGGGGCGACGGAGCGACCGGGAGGCGGGGAACTATGCGCGTGCTGATCGTCGAAGACGAGGTGTTCCTGGCGGAAGCGCTCCAGGCTGGTCTTCGCCACGAAGCGATCGCCGCCGATATCTCCTTTGATGGCGACGATGCCCTCGAACGCATCGCTTCCGTCAACTACGACGCGATTGTCCTGGACCGCGACATCCCCGGGACGCACGGCGACCAGGTCTGCGCAATCGTCTCGCGCGACTACCCTACGGTGCGCGTCCTCATGCTCACCGCGGCGACGCGACTTCGCGACAAAGTGGGCGGCTTCGAACTCGGAGCCGACGACTACCTGACCAAGCCGTTCGCGTTCGAAGAGCTCGTGGTGCGGCTGCGAGCGCTCGCCCGCCGGTCCGCCACGGCGATGCCCAGCCAGCTCGAATTCGCCGGGGTGCGCCTCGACCCGTTCCGGCGCGAAGCCTACCGGGACGACCGCTACCTGAAGCTCACTCGCAAGCAATTCGCCGTGCTCGAACTCCTGATGCGGGCCGGCGGTGGCGTCGTGAGCGCCGAAACGCTGCTCGAAAAAGCCTGGGACGAGAACGCCGACCCGTTTACCACGGCGCCCCGGGTGACTATCTCGACCCTTCGCAAAGCACTCGGCGAGCCGGACATCATCATGACCGTCGCCGGTACCGGCTATCGCATGGCTGAACCCGGCCACGATCGTGAGTAACGAGCCGGTTCGCCCGGGCGGACCGATGGTCAGCGCGCGATTCAGCCTCGCCCTCAGCTACGCCGCCCTCCTCGTCGTGAGCGGCTTCCTCACGATGCTCGGCGTCTACCTCGTCCTTCGCTTCGTTCCGGATTATCCGATCACGCTCGCCAGCCCGGACGACCTCACGCGGGGAGTGACGTCGCGGCGGGCCATCCTCGGCACGGTGCTTGGCGCCTCCATGCTCATCCTTGGCGGGCTCGCGTTCATGGGGATGACCGGGGGCTGGCTGCTCGCCGGCTGGGTGCTTCGGCCCCTGAAGCGCATCAACGAGGCCGCCCAGGTAGCGGCGACCGGTCGCCTCGACCACCGAATTCGCCTGTCCGGGCGAAATGACGAGTTCCGGCAACTCGCAGACGCGTTCGACCACATGCTTGAGCGCATCGACCAGGCGTTCGCCACCCAGGAGCGGTTCGCAGCAAACGCTTCGCACGAACTGCGCACCCCGCTCGCCGTCACCGCGACTATCCTCGACGTTGCCCGTGCGAACCCGGAGGCACAGGACTGGGCCACCGTCGTGGATCGCCTCCGCCAGACGAACGCACGCGCCATCGGCATCGTCGAAGCGCTCCTTCGGCTTGGCGATGCGAACGCCATCACGGCTTCGTCCGAACCCCTCGACCTTCGCCGAATCGCCGAGACGGTCCTCCTCGAATACGCCGAGGAGGCCGAGCAGCGAGAGGTCACGATCGAGCCGGAAGTCGAATTCGCGCCGATAGTCGGGGACCCAACGCTGCTCGAACAGCTCGTTTCTAACCTCGTGCAGAACGCCATCCGTCACAATTCGTCGCCGGGGTCAGCCTGGCTGAGCACCACCTTCGACGCCGCCCGCGGCATGGTCCGGCTGCGAATCGAGAACACGGGTGCCGTCATCAGCGCCAGCCAGGCAGAGAAGCTGATCGAGCCGTTCCTGCGCGGCCGAGGGCGAATCCAGGACCCTGGCCAGCCGCGCGGGTATGGTCTCGGGCTGGCCCTCGCCTCCCGGATCATCGACCTGCACGGCGGCGAGCTAAAGGTTACCCCCCGCGAAGGAGGCGGCCTCATCGTCGTCGCCTCTTTCCCCTCCCGGCTGGCACGCTCGTAGCTTTGCCAGGCCTCAAATCGAAACGCCCGGGGTAAGCCGGGCGTCATTCGAAGTTCGCGGCACCCAGCACACAGTACTTCTCGTCTTACTCTCCGCCCAGCTCCTTCCGGATCAGGTCTGTGATCTCCAGCGTCGTGCCTGTTCCCGGCAGTGGGTACTGCATCTTGTTGATCGTGATGCCGACCGCGAGGCCGACTTCGGGGTCGGCGTAGGCCAGTGAGCCGCCGGCGCCGGAGTGGCCGAAGCTGGTGACGCGCGGGCCCTGGCCGCCGTGCATCCCGTTGATGATGCCGCCCTGGAAGAAGCCGATACCCTTGCGAATCGGCGTCAGCAGGACGCGGTCGACGTCGTCCGTCATCAGGCGTTGCATGTGCTGCTGGCGCTCCGGGGAGACGAGCCGCACGCCATCGATCGAGCCGTCGCCGGCGAGTGCGGCGTACATCTTTGCCAGCGCGCGCGCCGTGAAGTGGCCGTTGCCGCTCGGCAGGCAGGCCTTGCGGATGTCCATGTCGTTGAAGTACTGCCACTGCACCTTCGGCATCGCCTTGAACATGTCGGCGTCGTCCGGCAGCGGTGCGCCCTCGCCGAGGGTAGCGATTTCGAGCGTCGCGAGCCGGTCTTCGAGGCCGTCGTCGATGCCGACGTACATCTCGCTCTCCAGGCCCAGCGGCTTTGCGATCTCGGTCGTGATGACCTCGCGAATGTGGCGGCCAGTCGCGCCGTGGATGATGCCACCGGCGACCCAGGCGAAGGTCACCGCGTGGTAGCCCGTGGCCGTGCCCGGCTCGTAGGCGGGGACGCCCTCTTCCATGCGCTTGATGCCGGCGTCCCAGTCGGTGATGTGGGATTTATCGAAAGGCGAGGGCATCGCATGCAGGCCGGCCTGGTGGCTAAACGCCTGCGCGACGGTGAGCTTGTCCTTGCCGTGCTGTCCGAAGGCTGGCCAGTACTTCACCACCGGCGCGTCATAATCGATGAGCCCGCGGTCGGCGAGGATGTGGAGCGCGGTCGCGGCGACGCCCTTGGTGGTCGAGTAGCTCAGGAAGAGGGTGTCGGGCTGCACGGGGCGCGGGTCGTCCGGGCCCATCTGGCCGGCCACCGTATCGACGACGACCTTGCCGTCCTTATAGACGGTCACCTGTGCGCCAATCTGGCGGCCCTCGGCGACCTGTTGGTTCAGAAGATCAGTGACCGCTTTGTTTGCGGCTGTATCTGGCATGCGTTACCTCCCGGGAAACGCGCGAATTATAGCGCGCCTCCCGGGCAATGTTCGCGAACGGCGCAACCTCAACTCGTGACGGCCGCCTCGTTCGCAAGCAACTCGACGAGGAGAGCGGAGAGCCGCTCGTACGCCTCGATGTCGCCCTCTTCGAACCCGGACCCGAGCACTTTGTCCCGGGTCTCCTGCGATTCGTACCGCATCGTCGTTTCAAGGACGGTGGCGGCCTCCTTCTCGTGCAGGAGATTCGTAATCAGCGATTCGCCGGGGTACCACGCTGGCTCGAAAATTTCGGTGTTGACCCAGCGCTCCGGGTGCTCGACCAAGACGTAGTCGCCGCCCCAGGCCATCGTTTCGCCGTCTCGTTCCCGCGTCAGCACGAAGCGATACGACCCTCCCGGGCGGAGGTCGATGTCGCATCCGGTCAGAGACCAGCCCTCGGGGCCCCCGAGCCAGCGGCGCACCAGCTCGGGCTTCGTCCAGGCGTCCCAGCCGAGGGTTCGGGGCGCCCCGAAGATGCGGGTCATCTGGATCTCGCGCTCACCCACGGCGCGAATTTCGAGCTTCTGGGTTCCGGGCATTGCTGATTACTCCTTCAGTGAGGTAGTAGAAATCGGTCGCGAAGCGGGGTACACCGGGGCTGCAGCTACACCAACCAGCTCCGCGAACAGCGCGTCGAGCCGGTCGTAACTGGCGGTGACGCCTTCATCCATGCCCGACGCGAGAACCGCATCGCGCGCCTCCTTCGAGACGAAATGCATCGTGGACGTGAAGGTTGTGACGCCACCGGATTCTTCGAGTGTGTTGACCTGAAGCGATTCGCCTTCGTACCACGATTCGTCGAAGAGTTCCGTGTTCACAAACCGCTCGGGCTTGGACAGTTCTTTATAGACGCCGCCCCAGCCCATGGTCTCGCCACCCTCCGTGCGGGTCATCTCGAAGCGGTAGGCGCCACCGACGCGCAGGTCGATGTCGCAGCGAGTCATGGACCAGCCGTCCGGACCGTAGAGCCAGCGCTTCACGAGCTCCGGCTTCGTCCAGGCGTCCCAGACGAGTTCGCGCGGGGCGTCGAAGTCGCGTGTCATAACGACTTCCAGGTCGCCGCGCGGGAAGATTGCGAGCTGATACTTGGAAGGCATGTCGAACTCCTTTGGTTGGTGCGAATTGAATCAGGCTAGGCCGGGACGCCGGCCACCATCTCGGCGA
>JBBSKE010000130.1:0-8819 GCA_038256595.1 Tepidiformales bacterium
AAAGTTCATCGCACCGTCGGAATACCTGAAGTACATTGCGGTCAAAGGGCCGGTCTGCGTGGACGGCATCTCGCTGACCGTTGTCGCGAAGGACCACGAGAGCTTTTCCGTGTCGCTCGTGCAATACACCCAGGAACACACGAATCTCCAGAGCCGCCAGCCGGGCGCGCGCATCAACCTCGAGACCGACATCCTCGCTCGCTATGTCGAGCAGATTCTCGAATCCCGCGATGCTGCTAAAGAAGGTGCCAAGTGACCGAACGCGACCCCATTATGTTGACTGTACCTGAGGCGCTCGAAGAGTATCGCCGCGGCCGGTTCGTCATCATGACCGACGACGAGGACCGCGAGAACGAGGGCGACCTCGTGATGGCCGCCCAGTTCGTGACCCCGGACGCGATTAACTTCATGGCCAAGTACGGCCGCGGGCTGATCTGCTGCGCGATCACCGAAGACCGCGTCTCCGAACTCAAGCTGCCGATGATGTCGAGCGACAACACGAGCCAGTTCGGCACGCCGTTCACGGTCTCCGTCGAAGCGGCGACTGGCGTGACCACCGGAATCAGCGCTGGCGACCGCGCTCGCACGGTGCAGGTGCTCATGGACCCGCGTTCGAAGCCAGAAGACCTCGCACGCCCGGGCCACATGTTCCCGCTGCGTGCCCGCAATGGTGGCGTGCTCGTTCGCGCCGGCCAGACCGAGGGCAGCGTCGACCTCGCGCGCATGGCCGGTCTCGCGCCGGGCTCGGTGCTCTGCGAGATCATGAAAATGGACGGCTCGATGGCACGGATGCCGGACCTGAAGCGGTTCGCCCGCCGCCACGGCCTGCGCATCCTCACCATCAAAGAGATGATCCAGTACCGCATGCGTAACGAGCGGCTCGTGCAGCGGGTCGCCGAAACCCGCCTGCCGACACCGATGGGCGACATGCGCATCCACGCCTACCGCGTCGAGGGCCAGCCGGACGAGCACATCGCGCTCGTCAAGGGCCCCATCGACCCGGAGAAGCCGGTGCTCGTGCGCGTCCATGACCAGTGCGTGACCGGCGACGTCTTCGACTCGATGCGCTGCGACTGTGGCGAGCAGAAAGAGCGCGCCCTGGAGATGATCCAGAAGGAAGGCGGCGTCTTCGTCTACATGCGCCAGGAGGGCCGCGGCATCGGCCTGCACAATAAGCTGCGGACCTATGAACTGCAGGACCAGGGTCTCGACACGATCGATGCGAACCTCGCGCTCGGCTTCCCGGCCGACAAGCGGGACTACGGCATTGGCATGCAGATCCTCGTCGATATCGGCGTGCGCAAGATGCGGCTGATCACGAATAATCCGGCCAAACGCGCCGGCCTCGAAGCGTACGGCCTCGAAGTGGTCGAGCGGGTCTCGATTCGTACGGAGCCGAACCCCCACAATCTGCGCTACCTGGAGACGAAGCGTCAGCGGATGGGCCACCTCCTCGATGGTCTCGAAGTGGCGGCTGTCTCGACCGGCGGTGGCGGCGGCTAGCTCGCCGTCGCTAGAATCCGCATTCGAACCAGGAAATCGACCGCCGAAGAGGGTTGCATGCCAGTAGTTGAAGGTTCACTCGATGGAGCCGGGCTCCGAATCTGTATCGTCGTCGCACGCTGGAACGGGTTCGTCACCCAGAAGCTGCTCTCCGGGGCGGAGAGTACCCTGCGCGAGCGCGGCGTCCTCGAATCCGACGTCACCACCGCCTGGGTGCCGGGCGCCTTCGAAGTGCCGACGGCCGCGACCTGGGCTGCGCGCAGTGGCAATTTCGACGCCGTGATCTGCATCGGCGCCGTCATCCGCGGGGACACGCCGCACTTCGAATATGTCGCGGGCGGGGCCGCCAACGGCATCGCCGAAGTCGCGATCTCGACGGGCGTGCCCGTCATTTTCGGCGTCCTCACGGTCGAAACCACCGAGCAAGCGATCGAGCGGGCCGGCGGCAAAGAGGGTCACAAGGGCGAAGAAGCGGCTGCGGCGGCCATCGAAATGGCAAACCTGCGTAAGCTCCTGGGGTAGTTTTCGATACTGCCGATAGCCGCCAGTTCGTGAACGCCATACTCTAGTGGCGTGGGATTCTATTACAACTCCGGCCAACCCCCTGAAGACGACAAATCAGGCTCCTGGAAGGAGATCTTCCAGATCATCCTGGTCGTCTTCCAGGTGATGGCGCTGCCGCTCGGCATTCTGCTGGGCGGCGTCATCTATCTGGTGTTTGTGTTCTGGATGTTCTCGCTCAGCGGATGGGCGGGACTTGGCGCCATTCTCGTCGTGGTGCTGGCCGTGGCCGCCCGCGGTATCTGGGAAGCGAAACATCCGCCGGAACTCCATTGAGCGCGAAACCGCTGACCCTGGCCGAACGCGGCGCACGGATTCGCGCGCGTGTTGAGCGGGCCTGTGAGCGCGCCAAACGCGACCCTTCGACCGTCACGGTTATCGCCGTCACGAAAACGCACGACGCCGCCACCGTGATCGAAGCGATCCAGGCCGGGTTCACGCAGTTCGGAGAGAATCGCGTCCAGGAAGGGCTCGCCAAGATAGAGGCAGCCCGCCAGCTCGACCCACTCGCGATGCGCAAGGCCGAATTCCACCTGATTGGCCACCTCCAGACGAATAAAGCGCGGGCCGCTGCGAACGGCTTTGCTATACTCCACTCCGTGGATTCGACCCGCCTCCTCGAAGCGCTCGCCGGCACGCCCGGGGGCACGATTCGCTGCATGGCCGAAGTGAATATCGCCGGTGAAGAGAGCAAGTTCGGCGTGACTCCCACTGCCCTACCGGCGCTTCTCGAGGCGGCAAAGGCGTTCCCAAATGTCAAAATCGAAGGCCTGATGACCGTCGCGCCGCTGGTCGCGAAGGCCGAAGAGACGCGGCCCGTCTTCCGTAAACTGGCCGCCCTCGCCCGCGAACACGACCTCCCGCTGCTTTCGATGGGCATGACGGGCGATTTCGAAGTCGCGGTCGAAGAGGGCGCTACGCACATCCGCATCGGGCGGGCCATCTTTGGGGAGCGCGCATGAGGGTGACGTTCATTGGTGGCGGCGTGATGGGCGAGGCGATGCTCTCGGCCGCGCTTGAGACGAAGGTGCTCGATGCTGCGGGCGTGACCGTCTGCGAAATAGTGCCTGCGCGGCGCGAATACCTCGCCACGCGCTACGGCATCGCGGTCACGAACGAAATCGCCCCGGCAATCGCCGATGTGGACGCGGTCATCGTCGCCGTGAAGCCCCAGGAGCTCCAGAAAGTCGGGGGCCGGGCGCTACGCAGCGACGCGCTCCTGCTCTCGATTCTCGCAGGGACGACCAGCAAGTCGCTCGCCGACGCATTCGGACACGACCGTATCGTGCGCGTGATGCCAAACACGCCGGTGGCCGTGCGCGAGGGCATGAGCACCTGGTATGCGACCCCCGCCGTTACCAACGAACAACAAATGTTCACAAAGACATTGCTATCTTCGTTTGGATGCGAAATCCACGTCGACGACGAAGCGAAGATCGATATGGCGACTGCCCTCAGCGGCAGCGGCCCGGCCTACGTCTTCCTCTTCCTGGAATCGCTCATCGAGGGCGGAGTGAGCGTGGGATTGCCTCGCGCCTACGCCGAGCAGATGGCCGTGCAGACCGTGCTCGGCTCCGCCAAATACCTGCAGGAGTCGGGACGGAGTGCCTCGGAGCTTCGCGCGGCGGTGACATCACCCGCCGGGACCACGGCAGCCGGACTGCTGGCCATGGAACACCACGCCTTCCGGGCGGCGGTCATTGATGGCGTCCGGGCCGCGCATCAGCGCGCGAAAGAGCTGGGTGCATCGTGAACGAACAGGTCGCGGCCGTATTCTCGACGTTCCTCACTGTGCTGATTTTCTGCATCATCGGGCGGTCACTCATCACCTGGTTCCCCGTCTCGCGGGACAACCCGGCCGTTCGCATCCTGTTTCAGATTACGGAGCCATTGCTGGCGCCGGTCCGAAACCTCCTGCCTCGAAGCGGAATGATCGATTTCAGCGGAATGATCGTGATCATCGTGCTCTACGTCATGATCGCCGTTGTGGATGGAGTCGCTAAACAGTGAACTATGAAGGAACGCTCGACCCCTGGATCTCCGGAGCCCGTCGCGTTTTCTGTTGTCACAAATCCGTTCTTTCCGGCACAAAAGTGCCCAATTCGCTCGAAGCGGTCGCCGAATGCGCGGCCGCGAACGTTCCCCGCCTCGAAATCGATGTCCAGTTCCTGAGCGATGATTCGATGCTCGTCTACCACGACCGGTACATGGAGCGAGAGTCAACCGGCACCGGCGCGATTACTGCCCTCGACCGCGAATCGGCACGGCAGCTGCGCTACCTGGGCGACGAGACCGTGAGCATTCCGTTCCTCGAAGAGGTCGTCGATCTCCTGCGCGATTGCGACTCGGTCCTGCAGGTGGACCTGAAACTCGCCATGCCCTGGACCGCTTCGCGGCTGGACACGTTTATGGACGCGCTGAAACCGCTGGGCGAACGTGCCCTGGTCGGTTCGCAGGCCTACTGGAATGTCCGCCCGCTGCAGGCCCGCGGGTTCACACTCGCGATTGACACAACCTGGGAGTGGAACGTGATTGGGCCGCTCGAAGATGGCATCGGCGCAGCCCGCAAGGGCACCTGGGGAGCGTGGGACGACGCACCCATCGCGCATCTCCCGGGCGTCAGCAGCGGCGACTACGTTCGCGCGCGAATCGACGACGTCATCGGCCTGTTGCCGGGCGCGACCGAGTGGATGGTCGACTGGCGGACTATTCTGCATCTCTCGGCGCTGGGTGAACCGCTGGGGGCACTCCTCGCCGAGCGGGGCGTCTCCCTGACCGCCTGGACCCTGCGCAACCCGGACGAGGACGTGACCCGCCCGCTGCTCCACGAGCTCTTCGCCTGCGGGGCGACGACGATCATCACGGACAACGCGCCCCTCCTCGCGACCTACGCCGTCCGCTAACGAAGGTTCTCGCCGAAGTCATCGGACGTTGGCAGCCGGCCCCATCTATCTGTAGCTGGCGACGGGAGGTTCGCGGCCGAACCGATGCCGCTAAATGTCGATGTCGCCGCAGTTGCCGGTGCCTTCGAGCCAGATGGCGCCACCGTTCGACCAGGCGATCGAATTCGCATAGGCGGGCGCACCGGGCGCGAATCGGCCCCAGCTGTCGCCTTCGAGACGGTAGACCGCGGTGTAGCAGCCAGCCGCAGTATCGAGGATGTCCGCGATCGGGCCTTCGGGCAGGGTGACCAGGTTCCAGCTCTCGTAGATGGTAATGGTCAGGCCGTAGTTCGCCGCCGGGACCGGCACCGTCGTCTGCGTGGGCGAGGGTGTAGGGGTGGCGGTCGGCGGGACGGTTTGTGTCGGCGTCGAAGTTGGCAGGCCG
The DNA here is from genome assembly GCA_038256595.1 of Tepidiformales bacterium. Lineage (GTDB taxonomy): Bacteria > Chloroflexota > Dehalococcoidia > Tepidiformales > Tepidiformaceae > JBBSKE01. The sequence continues at coordinate 5,392 of JBBSKE010000130.1, forward strand.
GTCGTTGCGGTCTGGGTCGCGGTCGGAAGCGCTGTCGTGGCCGTACTCGTCGGAGTCGAGGCGGGCACGCCCGTGGTCGGAGTCGACGTCGGGGCCGTCGCCGCTCCGGGGCAGGCACCGTCCCGGGCGAACATCAAGACCACCCAGTGGGTCTTACTCCCGTCCGCAGTCGTCGCGTGGGCAGCACCGGCGCAATGGACCGGGTAGCCGCCCTTGGTCGCCGACGTCATCAGGCCGGCACCATTACCTTCGAGTGCGACGACCTGGACCATGTGGCCGAGGGCGTCGGCTGGAGTGCTCCCGCGGCCGTACGCTTCGCCGCCTGCAGCCTGGCCGCTCGAGTTCGTGGCGAATCCGCAGTTCCTGGCTCTATCCCAGGGTTCGGCGCCATCGGCGTTGTGTCCGCCCCCGCCATATGTCGCCAGGAACTGGGCGTACCCTTTCGCAGCAGCGTTGAGCGAGGGCGTCGTTGTCAGGATGGTGCCCGCCGCGCCGGCGACATTCTGAGCGCGCCAGTTCTGCACGAGAGCGACCATCGCGAGATCCTCGGCCGTGGCGGTGTGTGGCACGCAGGGCGCGATGGCAACTGCCGGGGTGGCAGGATTGCGCACGGCGAGTCCCGCAGCCAGCAGCCCGGCCACGAGAAATGCGGGGAAAATGATCCGCAGCAGGCTCAGCCGGCCGCGTGGATTGGTTCGCGTATCGTTCATAAGGGCATCCCTGCGGGGGCGCGAAATGCTTGGGGCACCATAACACGTGCCATTGTGTTCGAAGCAAGTGCAGGGAAAGACGAGCGATCGTTTTGCGGGAAGGTTATTCGCTGTCCTTGCGGCGCTTGAAGTAGACCCAGGTGGCCCAGGACATTGGGAGCGCGAGCAGGAGGGCGCCGGGCAGGTAGTCAAGCGCGAGGTTGACGCCGACCATGCCCCAGCCGAGGACGAGGAGCGCGAGGCGGAACTGCTGCCGGGGGTCTCGGTCCATGGTCAGCCACTCTACGATGAGTCGCCCCTATCCGCACGCGAACGGCGTAGACTGGCGGCATGATGCGGACACGGTGGGCGGCGATCGGGCTGGTGATGCTTCTTGGGCTGCTTGCGGTCGTGCTTGACCGCCCGCGAACGAGCGCGCAGGCCGTCCCGGAGTCCGGCTGGCATACCGCCACTCCTGCGTCGCAATCCCGGTGATGATGCATCCGCGGCTGCTCATTTTGCGGCCGTTCTGGCTCTTCCTCGCGGCAACGATTTATGGCGGGGTGCTGCTCTTCCCATTACCCGGGTTGCTGGTCTTCCGAATCGCGGGAGCATCCGGCGGGCTGTTAACGATGGTTATCGTGCCGCTCGCGCTCGTCGCCCCGGCCTGGACCCTGGTCACCGGGCGGAAGAACCCGATGGAAGGCGCCGCGCAGTGGTTTCTTTCGCTGCAGTTCCGGCTCAGCAGCATGTGGCTCGGTATCGAATCGCACAAAATCGTCTTCGTTCCGAGAGACGCCTGGCCGGCTTCGGCACGCGGCTCGGCGCTCTGGCAGATTCTGTTGTCTCTTCCTTGCCTGGTGATCGTGACGAGTCTCAGCGGTCCGTTGTTGCTCACAGCGCTGCCGGTGTACGTCTTCGCACTCATCGCCGGGCGGGTTCCCCAGTGGTGGACGGTCAACGCCGGGAAGGTGCTCCAGGCGCTCGCTCGCGGATCGTGCTGGGCGCTGCTGGGCCGCCGCTGGAGCTGCGATGTGCGCGTGCCGGCCGAGCCCGCTGCCTGATTCGAGCCATCGCGCGGCTAATCCCTCGCGCCGTACACTGGGGCCATGTTGCGAAGTATCGTCCTCATGTTCTTTGGGCTGCTGATTATCGGCGCCTCGGTCGGCGCGGCCGCGATCGTCACTGCCGAGCAGCCGGGTCAGACGCAGTTCCCCGAGGGTGGCTGGCAGATCACCTCGTTCGACGCGACCTACGACATCCAGGACGACGGCGTTATCCGCGTCTCCGAGGTCATCAGTACGCGATTCACGGACCTTTCGAAGCACGGCATTTTCCGCAACCTGGTGACGGCCCAGAAGTGCGACGCGGAAGGCGACGAGCCCTCGACCCTCTGTCCCGATGGCCGCCGCCGGACCTACGACATCCGCGATTTCAAGGTCACCGACGGCGATGGTGACGAACTCAACGTCGCGAAGGAGACGAGGCGCGAAGGCGGTGTGGTTTACGACAGCTACCGCATCGGCGACGCCGAAGTCTTCGTGACGCCGATCGTCGAATACAACATCAGCTACACGCTCGAACACGCGCTCAACCCGCTGGACGACGAAGACGAACTCTACTGGAACATCACGGGGACGTGGCCGGTGCCGATCATCGAGGCTACGACGACTGTCAACCTCCCGGATGGCGAGTCGTTCACGGACATGGCCTGCTATTTCGGCGAATTCGGCAGCACCGACGCCTGCCTCGCGGACGCCACCGGCAACTCCGCGAAATTCCTCTCCGAGCGGCTCAGCGCCTTCGAGCAGATGACCATCTCGGCCATCTTCCCGAAGGGCGCCGTTCCCGAGCCGGTGTTCGTGACCGAAGACATCCGCACCTTCCGCGACTTCTTCACGTTCTCCGTGCTGGAGTTCGTGCTCACCGGCATCGTCGGCCTGGTGACGACGGCGGGCGTGGTCTACGCATGGTGGCGCAAGGGCCGCGACCGGCGCTACACGAGCATCCACTACCTCACGCAGACCACCGAGGAGGAGATCCAGCCGCTCTTCGCCGACGACGACATCGTGGTCGAATATCTGCCGCCGAACGACATGCGCCCGGGCGAAATGGGCACCCTCATCAAGGAATCGGCCAGCGCCCGCGACGTGACCGCGACGGTGGTCGACCTCGCCGTGCGTGGCTATATGGTCATCGAAGAGGACGAGAAGAAGCGCGGCAAGGACTGGACCTTCAAGAAGGTCCGCGACGCCGATGAAAAGCTGCTCCCCTACGAGAAGAACCTCTTCAACTCGATCTTCAAGGGCGGGCGCGAAGAGATTAAGGTCTCGGCCCTGAAGAACACCTTCGCCACCGATTTTGCGGCGGCGAAGACGGGGATGATGGACGCAGCGATGGAACGGAAGTGGTTCAGCCATCGCCCGGAGAACGCGCGCATCATGTGGGCCGTCTTCGGGTTCATCATCACGGCGATTGGCAGCGGCCTGGCGTTCCTGCTCGGCTTCCTCTTCCACCAGTACTTCATCGCTATCCCGATCGCGATTGCTGGCGTGCTGATGCTGGGCTTCTCGGCGCACATGTCGAAGCGCACAGCGACCGGCAGCGAGGCCCTGCGCCGCACGCTCGGCTTCGAACTCTACGTCTCGACCGCGGAGACCCGGATGCAGGATTTCAACGAGCAGCAGAATATCTTCGCCCGCTACCTGCCCTATGCCATCGCGTTCGACTGTGTCGATA
>JBBSKE010000131.1:0-8787 GCA_038256595.1 Tepidiformales bacterium
CGCCCCGTGTTCGGAGTGAGTGTGCTGCCGTCTCGATGTGAGAAGTATGCATCATTGTTAAAAGTAAGGCAATACTTAGTGTGACTCTATGTCACCAATGCCTGAGCCCCGCTGCGCGAGCCCGGGGACGGCGTGACTTGCCGCGAAATTCTCTGCCCGCAGTCCTGCTTCTCGTGACCTGGCAACGGTACAAGCCCCGAAGCGCAAGCTCGGGGTCGCGCGGCCCGGCACCAAATCCTCTGCCCTCAGGCCCGCCACTCGTGACCCGGGACCGTCTCGCCGAGTCCCCTCGCGCTGGCGGGGCGAATATGGCGGCGAATCACGACGCCCCCTCCGTTCCCGTCGGGGCTCGTACGGTTGTGTCGGAGGAACGATCAGAGCACTCGCGCGAGCGCTGACCGGGCGCTGCTAGAGCAGCGATTCCCAGGCGGTGCGCATTTCGTCCACCGTGGTTTCGATTGGGCCGAAGTGGAAGCGGTTGTCCGCAGTCGTCCGGCCGATCGCCATCAGGGGGACGCCGAGTTCGAGGGCGAGGTCCTGCACGCGGGAGGCGGCGGTCGTGTTGCCGTCCGGCACGAGGCCGACAGCGACGCTCACCACGATCCGGCTCTGGGCTTCGCCGAAGAGCGCCGCATCGAGCCGCGGACCCATCGCCACGCTCCCGGAGTCAAATCCGACGCCGCCGATGATCGCCGATTCCGCCACGGTCACCGCGAGGCCGCCATCCGAGCAGTCGTGGGCGCTCAGCAGCAGCCCCTCGTCGTTGAGTTGCAGAACCAACTGGTGGAGCCGCTTTTCGGCCGCCAGGTCGATCGTCGGCATGCCCGCGACGTGCCCGAGTTCGGCCTCGAGGTATTCGCTTCCGGAAAGCGTCGAGGCTTCCTGCTGGACGTTCGCGCCCAGCACCCAGACCTGTGTGTCCGGCGCCGCGAACCCGGCCTTGAGGTGCTTCGTCACGTCTTCGAGCACGCCGAGCATCCCGACCACCGGTGTCGGGTAAATCGGCCGGCCGTTCGTTTCGTTGTAGAGGCTGACGTTGCCGCTCACGACCGGCGTCTCGAAGGTCGAGCACGCCTCGGAGATGCCGCGAATCGCCTGTTCGAGCTGGTAGTAGACCTCCAGCTTCTCCGGGTTGCCAAAGTTCAGGCAGTCCGTGATGGCGACCGGCCTAGCACCCGAGCAGACCACGTTGCGCGCCGCTTCGGCGACCGCAATCGCGCCGCCCGCATACGGGTCGAGGTAGACGAAGCGAGCGTTGCAGTCGGTCTTGAGGGCGATCCCGCGGTTCGTCCCCGGGATGCGAAGGACGGCCGCGTCGCCGCCGGGCTGGACCACCGTGTTGTTCAGCACCTGCTGATCGTACTGGCGGTAGACGCCGCGCTTGCTGGCGATGTTCGGGCGGGCGAGGAGTCGCATGAAGGCGGCCGTGGCCTCACCCGGCGCGAGGTCCGGCAGCGCGCCGAGGTCCATCGCGTTGAGGGCTGCGAGTTCGGCCGGGCGGACGCCTTCGCGGCGGTACTGCGGCGGGTCCCCGGCGATGGCGGTGGGCACGCGGGCGACATCGACGCCTTCGGAGCGAATAACGACGTCGTGGCCCTCGGTGACCTGCCCGATCTCCTCGCAGTGGAGCTCCCAGCGGTGGAAGAGGGCACGCACGTCGTCGATATGTTCGCGCTTCGCGATGACGAGCATGCGCTCCTGGCTCTCGCTGAGCATCACCTCGTAGGGCGTCATGCCGGACTCGCGGCGGGGCACTTTGTCGAGGTCGATAACCGCGCCGGAGCTGCCCTTGTCGCAGCACTCGACGATGGAGCTCGTGAGGCCGGCCGCGCCGAGGTCCTGGAGGCCGACGATCCAGTCGCCGTGCTCGGAGGCGAGTTCGTAGCAGGCCTCCATGAGCAGCTTCTCCATGAACGGGTTGCCCACCTGCACGGCCGGGCGCATCTCTTCGAAGCGCGCCTCCGGGTCGGTGCGGCTGGCGAGCCCGCTGGCACCGTGGATGCCGTCGCGGCCCGTGTCCGAGCCGACGAGCAGGAAGGGGCTGCCCACGCCGCGAGCCTTCGCGCTGAGCAGCTTCTTCGTCTCGGCGAGGCCGACGCACATCGCGTTGACCAGCGGGTTGCCGTTATAGGTGCTCGAAAAGACGACTTCGCCGCCCACGTTCGGGATGCCGAGGCAGTTGCCATAGCCGCCAACGCCGGAGACCACGCCGCCGAAGAGGTATTTGTTCTGGGGGTCGTCCGGGGGGCCGAAACGGAGCGAGTCGAGGATGGCGATCGGGTAGGCGCCCATCGCGAAGATGTCGCGCACGATGCCGCCGACGCCGGTGGCCGCGCCCTGGTACGGCTCGATCGCGGAGGGGTGGTTGTGGGATTCGACCTTCATGACGATGCAGAGGCCGTCGCCGATGTCGATGGCGCCCGCGTTCTCGGCGCCGACCTTGGTCAGGATGCGCTCTCCGGAGGAGGGGAAGAGGCGGAGGAGCGGCTTGCTGTTCTTGTAGCCGCAGTGTTCGCTCCAGAGCGAACCGAACATCCCGAGTTCCACCTCGTTTGGTTCACGCCCGAGGCGTTCGACCAGCAGGCCGTACTCCGTGCGGGAAAGGGCGACAGCATCGAGGGCAGCCTGGTCGACAGTCATGGAGTAAGGGTACGGTCGCGGCCCGGCAGCATCCAGTCGCCAACAGAAGCGCTCGCGCCTGAGTGCCCGGCCGGTCGTGGCACTCGTGTTGCCCGATCGGAGTGGCGTCGACGCCAGCAGTCCTCGCGATAAGGGTCGGCTGGCGGTCATCACGGGAGGCACGTCACGCTGGCACGCGCTTACTTACGTGCGCGCTTCCGTTGGGTCTGCTACTGGTTCGCGGCGATGACCATGTCTCTCGCGATTGGGCCCGCTTCGATCGAGCCAGACTCGCCGTCGTCGAGGACGACTGCCGCCACTGCCGTAGGCGCTCCCCATGGTGCGAACGCGACGAAGAGCACGTGTTGCTGCGAACCCGCGTCTTCGGCCGTGCCGGATTTGCCGCCGAAGTTCGTGTAGCCCTGGAAGGCAAAGGCGGCCGAGGCGGTCCCCGAGGCGCTCGTCACCAGCTGCAGCCCGAGGTTCAGGTGGTTGAACTGCGCGTCGCTGAGCGGGATCGGGTCGCCGTGGGGAGTCGCCGCCGCCCCGGCGAGGATAATCGGCGAGCGCAACTGGCGATTCAGGAAGGCGGTGTACGAATTCGCGAGCTGCAGTGGCGTAATCAGGAGGTCGCCCTGGCCAATCGCAAGGTTCACCTCGTCGCCGGGATACCAGTCCTCTTTGCGCACCTCGCGCTTCCACTTCGTGTCCGGGACGAGGCCATCCTCTTCGTACAGGCCCTCGACGCCACTCGCCGTGCCGAAGCCGAACTGGCGCGCGGTCTTCGAAAGAAAGTCGTCCTGCGTGTTGTAGAGCTGCAGGCCGATTTCGTAGAACACCGGGTTGCAGGAGCGCATGAGGCCGGTGGCGATGGTCAACGCGCCCTGCGTGCCCTCCCAGTTGCGGCGGGGCGGGTCCACGCCCGTCCAGGTCGCGCCGCAGAAGATCTGGGTAGTTGGCGCGAATTCGCCCGAGAGCAGTCCGGCCGCCCCGGTGATGAGCTTGAAGGTCGAACCGGCCGAATAGAGGCCCTCGGTCGCGCGGTTCGTGAGCGGCGAATCGGTGTTCGCGGTGATCGCGTTGAGGGCCGCCGAATCGCCCCGCTCGAAGGCGTCCGGGTCGAACGAGGGCGAGCTGTATATCGCGAGAATCGCGTTCGTGCGCGGGTCCATGACCACCGCCGCGCCGGAACGCGAGGCCATCCGTTGCGCGGTCGCGAGCAGTGTCGAGGCGTCGAGGGTGGTGGTGACGTCCTGGCCCGGGGCGCCGGGCCTCTCGTTGTAGGTCTTGACGACGGTGCCGTTCGGCGCCTTCAGGATCAGCGTCGCGGACGTCTTCCCGGCGAGGATGGCATCCTGCGAGGCTTCGAGCCCGACTGCGCCGATGCGGTCGCCCGGGCGGTAGCCGAGCCCGGCGCGGGCACTCAGCTCCTCTGCCGTGAGTTCGCGCGTGTAGCCGACAACGTGGGCGGCGGCGCTCCCGAGCGGGTGGACGCGCTGGCTTTCGAAGTAGAGCAAGACCCCCGGGAGACGAATCACCTCGGCCGCGGAATCGGACAGCGAGTCCGGCACGGGGCCAATCGGGACGCGCTGGTTCGGCCCGAGCGTGCTCGCGAAGGCAGCGTCGATGGCCGCTCGCGAGAATCCGAGGCCCTCGATCGCGGCAGTGACGGCGGCACGGTCGGCGACGGCAGAGCGGTTCAGCCCGAGCATCCGGACGTCGCGCGTAATCGCGAGGGGCTCGCCGTTCCGGTCGAGGATCGAGCCGCGGCTGGGCCGTTCGATCTCGCTGTAGAAGGTGCGCCCCTCGGTGAGGTCCGGGTGGATGGCACTCGGGTCCCAATCGACGAGGACTTTGCCCGCCTCGGTGGTAAAGCGAAGCGTTGTGGAGTATTCGAACGTGCCGAAATAGGCTGTACTCAGGCGGGTGCGGAGGGTTGCTTCGTTGCCATCGGCGCGAGTTGCCGTGGCTGTGACGGTCACCTGGGTCGTTTCGTTCGCGAACGACCTATAGGCGGCTTCGAACAGTTCGAACGGGAATTCACGCTGCGACGGAGCATCGAGGAGGAGGTAGAGCGCCTCAATGCTGTCCTTACTCCAGGCTGCTGCAAATGCCTCCGCGGTGGACCGTGGCGAAAGGCCGGGCTGCGTCGTCGCTGAAGCGCTGGCCGCCGGGACAATCTCGTCCGCATCGCCGTCGCCGGAAATCGCGCGCCAGCCGAACATGCCGCCGGCAACGAGCAGGCCAACCGCCAGCCCGAGCCCAACCGCGCCGAGCAAAATCGCGCGTACTCCCACCGCTGGCCACCGCCGCTTCTACCCCACCGCGATCATTCTAGCAGTTGTCTTCGCCGCATTGTTGGGCGCCTGCCGCGAAGAGAAGGGTGGCCTTACCGGCCCCGAGATCCAGCGCCCGGAAGCCGCCGGCGAGGCTCGCACGACTCGCATCGGCTTCAGCACGCTCGCGACCGACCCCTCCGCCGAGGGCTACATCCGCGCCTTCGCGACGGCCGCGCAGTACGGCGACATCATCAGCATCCAGCGCACCCCGCCCTGGGACGAATTCCTCCCGGGGGCGAAGATTTCGCGCGAAACCACCCAGACGACGCGCCTCGATGTCTCGCTGCTCGAACAGTACAGCCACGTCCAGCGCTTCTACGCGATCGATCCGACCGATGGCGCCGTGCAGCGCAGCCGGATCGCGAATCTACCGGAAGGGGTCTCGCCGGAGGAGGGTTTCTCCGACCCGGACCTGCGCGCCGCCTTCCTGAACTACACGTCTTACGTGGTCAGCAACTACGAGCCGGATTACCTCGCGCTTGGCGTCGAAATCAACATGTTCGCGGACCGGGCGCCGGCCGCGCAGTTCGATAGCTACCTCAGCCTCTATCACGAGGCGTACACGCTGGCCAAGGGTCTCCGCCCACAGATGCTCGTCTTCCCCACGTTCCAACTCGAAGACCTACTCGGCGACCTCACCGAGGTCCACCCGCCCCGCTGGGAGCTGATCGACCGCTTCGGCGGCGAAATGGACGTCCTTGCGATCAGTAGCTATCCGTATCTCACGGACCTCGGCAGCGCGCCTGAATTGCGTTCGGACTACTACACGCAACTCACAGAACAGTTCCCCGGGAAGATCATGATCGCCGAGACCGCTTATCCCTCGGCCCCGTCGGAGGGTTCGAACGTCATCGGCACGGAGGAGGACCAGACCCTCTACCTCCTCCGGCTGCTCGAAGAGGCGAATGCGAACGGCTTCGTCGCGGTGGTCTGGCTGGCGGCGTTCAACCCCTCGTTCAGCGGCACGGGTGGCACGTCGGTGCTCCGCGATGTCGGGCTGCGCGCGGCGGACGGCGCGAACAAGGTGGCCTGGGCCTACTGGGAAGAGTGGGTGCGTCGCCCGCTCGCGCCGGGGCGATGATCACTCCGAAGCGGCTGCTCGCCGCCTCGATTCTCTTCGGCGTTGCCATTGCGGCGCTCACGTTCGGCGTCGCCTCGAACGGCACGCCGCTCGGTAACGAAGCATCCTGGCAGCGCGAAGTGCAGACCTGGGATTGGTTCGGGCCGATCGCCTCGGTGGTCAATTTCGCCGGGAATTACAACACCTGGATCATGTTCCTCGCGCCACTCCCGGCGTGGCTGCTTTCGAAGGCGCTGCCGGACCGCAAGGAGTGTACCGAACTGCTCTGGCTCTCCGTGCTGCTCGCCTTCTTCGCGGGCGCGAACCCGATTCTCAAGGAGATCATCGAATCGCCCCGGCCGTCAGCGGAATACGGCATCGAAATCGACCGTGTGCGCGACTCCTTCGGTTTCCCATCGGGCCACGTCTCGAGCGACATCCTCTTTTTCGGTTCGATAGCCGGCTTCGCCTGGCGCATCGCCCCACGGAGGGTCGCAATCGCGCTCGCGGTCATCGCCGGGACGATCATCGTGCTCGCCGGCCCGGCCCGCATCCATTCCGGCGCCCACTGGCCAACCGACACCCTCGGCGGCTACCTCCTCGGAGCGGCACTCCTCTGCCTCGCCTGGGCCATCTTCCTCGCAACCATCGGCCCCCTCCAGGTCCCTAAACCCACCCCGAGCGCGCCAATAGCAACCAGCCCGAAGAAGCGCGCACGCAAGTAAGCGCGTCCCAAGTCGACCCACCACCCAATCCAATCGCCAGCCAACCATCTCCCGCCTGCCGACGTGGCCAACGCCGTCCGCCAGCAACCTCGTCCCCGCCCACCACCCTGGCACGTCCGTGACTGACCGAGCTGGCGAGCCAAAGTCGTGTGCTTGCCACTCTCGCTCGCCGGAGTAGGTCGTCCGGGCGCGCTCATTGGGTGCCTGGTCACGCTGGCACGCGCTTACTGACGTGCGCGCTTCTGTGGGGACTGGTGGCAGGCCGCTATGCCTGGAAGGTCAGACGGTGCCCCGGCGTCGGCCAGTTGTCGAATGCCAGCAGGCGGCCCGTTGTGCTCGCCGTCACGTAGAGCGTGCTCAAGTTCGGCCCGGCGAACATGCAATTTGTCGTCAGCAGGTCGTCAACCGGCACGTGGCTCGTTTCGCCCTGCGGCGTCACCGTCGTGATGCCGCCATGCACCAGTGTCGCGACCAGCACATTCCCCAGCCCATCGATGCAGACCGAGTCGAGCATCGCGAGGTTGCGCGGCGGCGCACCTGGCACCGTCGCCAACACGTAGCCAGTGCCAACCTGCCCAGGCCCGGTCAGCGGATAGGCCCAGACGCGCGCGGTCGGGGTTTCGGCGATGTAGAGCACCTTGCCATCCGGGCTCAGGCAGAGGCCGTTTGGCGCCTGCATCGGGAAGATAATCTCCTTGATCATCTTGCCGTCCGGCGAGGCGTAGAAGACGCCGGTCATATCGCGGTCGCGGGGGCGCCCCTTGCCGTGGTCGGTAAAGTAGAAGTTGCCCTCGGCGTCGAACACGAGGTCGTTCGGCCCCTTGAGCCGCTCGCCGTCGCACTCCGTATAGAGGGTGGTGACTTCGCTGCCATGGGGGCTGACCTTCTGGATCTGGCCGCCGATGTAGTCCGGCGGCTGGTGGCCGGGCATGACGAGCACCTGGCCCTGGAATTCGCGCTCGGTCCAGGAGAAACCGCCGTTCTGGGCGACGAAGACGTAGCCATCCGGGCCAAGGGCGGCGCCGTTCGGTCCGCCGCCGGTGGTCGCGAAGAGGCTCTTCTCGCCGGACGGGGTGATGCGCGTGAGCACCCCGGCGCGAATTTCGGTGACGAGGATATCGCCGTTCGGCAGCTCCAGCGGCCCTTCCGGGAAGGAGAGGCCGTCGGCAACGAGGCGGTAATTCATGGGTGCAACGTCCTGTTTGTTCGTTTCGCGCGAATATACAGGAAGAGGAGTGACGAGGACTGAGGTACGAGTGCTGGGTGCTGAGTTCGAAGTGCTGAGGTCCAGTGCAGTCCTCGATGCGCCGTTTTCTGTTCAGCCTCTCCGTCGGCCGAGGACGAAGCCGGCGCCGAGCAGGCCGGCTGCGACTGCCGCGAGCGGCAGCCACGGTACGGTCGAGGCGCCCGATTCGGCGCGGAGGGCCGCCAGTTCTGCCTCGAACTCTTCGCGCGTGACCGAAGCCGGCGCCGTTTCGAGCGATGCAGTGACGTGCTGGCCCGCCGGGGCCGGGGGCCCCCGATCTGCGCCTGCTGCTCCTGCATCGCCTTAATCAGCACGGGGATGAGCTCTGTGTAGTTCACCGCCAGCATGCCGTCCGGGTCTTTTCGTCGAACGACGACCCCTGGGAGCACCGATTCGATTTCCTGGGCGATCACCCCGAGATGCTCCTTGCCCTCTGGGTCGTCATTCCACGCATAGCGAACCGGGCGGATGGCGAGGATCTTGTCCAGTCCGTAGGGAATGTCCTGGATGTCATTCTTCAGCCGCGCGTCGGACGCGCCGCCGAAATCCCCGTATATCGTTCCGTTGACGTAAAGGTCTTCATCGATGAAGACGTCGGCGCCGTCAAAGGCCCCCGCCCACGTCCCCGTGGGGAGGCCCGGGTCACCGATTGCACCGAAAACACCGATCTTGCTTCCGAAGCCCTGGACGCCTATGCCGCCGCTGCCGCCCGCGGTTCCGAGGACGCCGACGCCGTCCAGGGAGCTTGAAACGCCCTGGACACCAGTCCCGCCCGGCGTGGTGGATTGGCCGTAGACG
>JBBSKE010000132.1:0-8772 GCA_038256595.1 Tepidiformales bacterium
GGGCGGGTTCATGAAGGCGAACGGCGTCCCACCGATGGAATCGCCGACGATGGCGCGGGGCTCGATGGGGATGCTGCAGCACGTCTCGCCGGCGCCCGCGGACACCATCGTCAAGGGCGGCGAGATCATCAAGATTGGCGATTTCGAGTTCGAGATTATCTGGACGCCGGGCCATTCGCCGGGCCACATCTGCCTCTACGAGCCGAACCGCAAAGTGCTGTTCACGGGCGACCACGTGCTCCCGACGATCACGCCGAACGTCTCGATCCACGCCCAGACACACGGCAGCCCGCTCGGCGACTACATGCGCTCGCTCCAGCTGCTGATCGACCTCGACGTGGATTATGTCCTTCCGGCGCACGAATGGGACACGAAGGACCTGAAGAAGCGGATCATCGAGATCGAACACCACCACGACGTGCGCCTCGCCGAGATGGTGAGTTGCGTCGATAGCGGCGGCTCGACCGCGTGGGACGTTGCCGGGCGGGTGAAGTGGGCGACGGGTATGCTCACCGACTTCGAACCGCACATCCAGCGCTCGGCCGTTGGCGAGACCATCGCTCACCTCGAGTACCTGTTCGAAGAGGGCCGCCTCTCGAAGGTGATGCGCGACCGCGTCGTCCACTGGCTGCCGGTCTAGCCGGTCGAAAGGGAGGAGCTCATATGCTGCCGATTGGTCCGCTCGCGATTGTCCTCCGCCACACGAATGCCGAGCGTCCGAAGGTGCTGGCGCTGACCGCGCTCTCTGTCGCGGTCATCCTCGGCGGCCTCGCGCTGCTGGTTCGGTAGCCCCGTCGGCTGCGGAAATCAGTCGTCGAAGGCGGACTTTGCGAGCTGTTCGAGCGCGCGGTCTTCCATGGGCGGGTTGTGGAGCGCGGCGCGGACGTCGCGATAGTAGCGTTCCATCGGGCGGCTCTTCAGGAGGCTGACCCCGCCGACCACGCGCATTGCGAGGTCCACCGCTTCGATGCAGTTGTTCAGAGTGTCGATTTTCGCGATCGCGACTCGATCAGCGGGTTTCATCCCGGTCGTCGCTTTCGTCTCCCAGGCGTGCGCGGCGTCGAGGATGAGGGCACGGCTGCGCTGGAGCAGCAGGTCGATGCGGGCCACCCGCGTGCGCACGCCGGGGTACTGCTTGATGGTCTGGTTGCCCGATGGCGTTCGTTCGCTGGCGAAGTTCACCGCATAGTCGCGGGCGGCGCGGGCAACGCCGAGGGTGGTCGCTGAGAGGCCGAGCGCGAACCAGGTGGAGCTCGAACTGGAGCGGATGGCCGGGCCACGCGCCTTCATCTGGCGGTCTGCGGGGATGAACGCGCCTTCGAGGACGAGGTCGTGGCTGCCGGTCGAACGCATGCCGAGCGAGTCCCAGGTCTCGTCGATGCGGACGCCCGGGTCGTCGCGGTAGATCATGAGGTTACCGCTGCCGGGCGGGCCGCCGCCGGGGTCGTCCATGCGCACCATCGTGATGAAGTAGTGCAGGATCGGCGACATGGTCGTGAAGGTCTTGCGGCCATTCACCAGCCAGCCGCCTTCAACCGCGACCGCGTGCGTCTCCGGGAGGCCGCCGCCTGCCGGGCTGCCGAGCCCCTCCTCGGTGGCGGCGGTGTTCGCCAGCCAGCCGTTCTCGACCGCGCCCCTGCAGAGTTCGTGCCACCACTCGTCCGAATAGGTCTGGTTTTCGCGTTCGCCGCCGAAGCGGATGAGGTGCATGTTGAACGCCATCGCGGTCGAACCGTCGCCGGCCGCGAGTTCTTCCTGGACGGCGAGGAAGGTCGAAAGCGAGACCTCGTAGCCGCCGAACTGGCGCGGCACGGTGAGCCGCGCGAAGCCCGCATCGATGAGCTCGACGAAATTCTCGTGCGGAAACGAGCCATCGCGGTCGTGCTGCGCAGCGCGCTCGCCAAACCCGCGCGCCAGCTCTCGCGCCTTCGCCACCCAGTCGATATCTGTCACCCCGCCAGTATAGCGGGCGACGGCGAGCGGTCTGCGGACGTGGCAGAACCGGGCGGGCAGCCGAGGGTGATGTTTCCGGATCGTGTACATCCATAGCGGCCAGCTATCGCAGCACGCACGAGGGATAGGGTGGGCGGCCTACCTGTCGTTCGCGAGGCATACGACAATCTGATGGAAGCATATTGAAAGCGAGCACCCCGCCCGAATGAACCGAAATGTCGTCTCCTGCCCCAAATGCGAACTCACCTTCACCTCTGCCCGCGAGCGCACCTACTGCCCGGGCTGCAAGCAGCTCATCGAGCCACGCGTGGCGGTCGCCGTCTAGCAGAATCCGAGCGCCGGCCTCAGTGAGTTTCGGCGCCAGTCACGGCGGACATCGAGGCCAGCGCCGGGTATCCGGTTGGCTCGACGGCCGCCCACGCCGCCTCGTAGCAGGTCAGGCCCATGGCCGCGACGCTCGCGAGGTCCGCGATCTCGCCAGACACGAACAGGCACTGCGCTGGCGCGTACTCCAGGTAAGACAGGCACTGCTTTGTGCGAGCCGGCGGGTCCCAGGGTTCCCCCTCGGGCGTCGGTGAGAGCACGCTGAAGAAGCGATCGAGGCCGGTCGATTCGATCTGGCGCATTGCCATGCCGTGGTGGAGCCGCGTGATCGCCGCCATTTCGATGCGCAGGCTGCGCAGCTGGTCGAGCGACATGCCCACGCCTTCGTGGACGAGCAGTTTTTTCATCGCTGAGCGCCCATACATCACCGCGAAGAGCGATTCGCAGCGGTCCCGTTCGGCCGGCTGGGCGAGGAGCATCGAGAGCACGTCGCGCAGGGGCCGGCGGCGATATTCGGCGACGAGCGGGCGCAGGTTCTCGCGGCGCCCGCTGACGCTGACCACGGACTCTTCGAGCGCGTAGAGCCAGGCCGGCCGCGCGTCGATCAGCACTTCATCGAGGTCGAAGACGATCGCCTTCGGGCGGGCCATCAGGCAGGCGTGAGGCCAAAGCGGCGTTTCGCGGCCTCGAACTCCTCCGGCGTGTTCACGTCGATGAAGCAGGAGTCGTCCATGTTGGTTTCAACGATCTCGCCCGAATGGGCCTTGAGGACGCCATCGAGGCCGCGCTGTTCGTCGGAGGCGGTCATCATCTCGTTGCGCAGGCGGCCGCTGACGACCACCGGGTGGCCATGCTTGCCGCCGGACGCGGGGATGGTCGCGGCGGATTCTTCCTGGTGAGCGGCGATGAGCTGGCGGAGGAAATCGGCCGAACGCGGCTGGTCCACGTTCTGGAGGAGAATCGCCGTGGCATCGCGGTTGACGGCCTTGGCGCCGATGCGAATCGAGCCCGCGCGCCCCTGGTAGAAGAGCGGATTGAGCATGACGCGGCAATCGAGCTGGCCGATTCTGCGGTGGATATCGTCCGCGCGGTAGCCGAGCACGACCACGACCTCATCGACGCCGGCTTCCTTGAGCTGCTTGATTTCGTATGCGAGGAGCGGCTCGCCGCCCCAATCGAGCAGCGGCTTGAGTTCGCCCATGCGGGACGACAACCCGGCCGCGAGAATAATGCTGGATATCATGTGTGTCTCCCGCACCACCCGGCTCCGTGGCATTGCGAATACCTTCGAGTTTATGGTCGATGCGGGTTGCGAGCGATCCGGCGCAGGGATCTACTGCTGCGGGCGGTGCTGGCGGGTGATTTCGAGGTAGGCGACGGACATCTGCTCGGAGACGCCGTGGAGCACGCCGCGCACGGGCGACACATCGCCATAGTCGCGGCCGTAGCCGACCGGGACGTAGCGGTCGTCGGCGTATTGGCCAGAGGTGGCGTCGAGGGCAACCCAGCCGAGGCCCGGGCGGTAGGCTTCGACCCAGGCGTGCATCGCCTCGGCCTCGATCCGGTGGTTCTGCTCGGGCGAGGCGCTGAAGAAGTAGCCGCTGACGTAGCGGGCCGGCCAGCCCCAGAGCCGCAGCATGGCGATCAAGACGTGGGCGAAATCCTGGCAGACGCCGGCGCCCTGGGCGATAAACTGCGAGATCGGCGTGTCCGCATCGGTCGCGCCGACCTGGTACTGGAAGCGGAGCGGCAACCAGCGCAGGAACGATTCGACGGAGAGCCAGGTCTGGCCTTCGCCGCCGACGTTCCAGCCGACCGCGGCCATCTCGTCGAGCTGCACGCGCTGGCTGCCGGCGAGGTAGAGGTGCCGTTCCCAGGGGGCGAGTTCGGCGGCCGATTCGGTCTCCGGCTGGTGGATTTCGACGCTCGCGCGCACCTCGAAGGTCGATTCGGAGTGGCGCTTATCGAACTCGGCGATCTCGGTGAGCGTCCCCCAGGCATCGACGTAGGATTTCGTGATAAAGCCGGGATCCGCGATCGTGGTCGATTCGAAGACCGTCAGCCCCGGACGCGAACGAGGGCGCATACGGAGCAACGTGACCGCCCCGGCAACCGCGGGCTCATACGAATAGACGGTGCGATAGAGGATATCAAGCTGCACTCAGGGACGACCAAAAGAACGCTTCACTGACCGCCTGGCTCAGATCGGCGAGGGTGTTCTGGACATCGTACATGTACTCGTGCAGACCGGCCGCGACGATCGACTCTGCTGTCTCGAACTGGAGCCGGTTGGTGAGGCCGGTGACGAGCCGCATCGAAGGGTTGCGCAGGCGAGGCGCGGCACCATCCGTGGCGAGGGTCAGCGCTGCGGCCATCTTTTCGAGCGAACCGCGGAATGAGCGCGGGAAACGGCTGTCGAGCACGAGGAAGGAGATAACGGCGAGGGCATCGACGCCGCCGGGGTTTGTGCGCCGGAAGGCTTCGTAGCCGGAGACGCTGCGCAGGAGCGCCGCCCACTGATACCAGTCGTATGGCCCGCCGACTTCCTCCTCGCTGGTCATCAGGAGGTGGTATTTGGAGTCGACGATGCGCGTCACCATGTCGCAGCGTTCAAGCAAGAGGCCGCACTGCAGCCAGTGCCAGCCCTCGTCGTGCAACGAGGTGCCGTCGGCGGTCCCGGCGAAGAGGTGGGCGCCCTGGCGAACGATTTCGCAGAAGTCGTAGAGCCCATCGGAGCGAATGAGGGCGATGTTGCGCTGGCTGGCGGCGTGGTAGAGCCGGTTAATCGACACCCAGGTCTCGCTCGAGAGGTAGTCGCGCACGGAGCGAGCGTTTTCGCGCGCGGTGCCGAGGGCAGTCACGATCGACGAGGTATTCATGCGGTCGACGGTGAGGTACTCGACGACGGCGTCCTCGGTGGGCTCGCCGTGGCGCTCGTTGAAGTCGGCTTCGAGGCCAAGCGTCTGGATGAGCGCTTCCCAGGTGTTGCGGGCGCCGGGGAGGCCATCCGCGGTCGGTTCGAGGCTGCCGTGATACATCACGTCGAGCAGGCGCGCGGTATTCTCGGCGCGCTCAACGTATCGGCCCAGCCAGAAGAGATTTTCGGCGACGCGGCTAAGCAGGGCCATCGAGCACCCACGTGTCTTTGCTGCCGCCGCCCTGGGAAGAGTTCACGATGAAGGAACCCTCTTTGAGCGCGACGCGCGTGAGGCCGCCGGGGAGGACCCACGGTTCGCGGCCATCGAAGATGATGAATGGCCGAAGATCGACGCGGCGCGGGGCAATCTGGCCATCGATGACGGTCGGTGCGGTCGAAAGGCGGACCAGCGGCTGGGCGATATAGCCGGCCGGGTTCGCTTCGATCTGGAGGCGCACTTCGTTCAGCTCCTCGGCGGTCGATCGCGGGCCGATGACCACGCCATAGCCGCCCGAGGCGTTCGTCGGCTTGACCACGAGCTCGTCTAGGTGGGCGAGCATGTGCTCGCGATGCTTTTCGTCGGCGCCGTGGAAGGTCGGTACGTTCGGGAGAATCGCCTCCTCGCCGAGGTAGAAGCGGATCATCTCCGGGACGTACGGGTAGATCGACTTGTCGTCGGCGATGCCGGTGCCGACTGCGTTGACGTTGCAGAGGCCGCCCGCTCGATAGACATCGAAGAGCCCGGAGTCACCCAGTTCGGAGACGGGGTTGTTGTTCGCCGGGTCGAGAAATTCGTCGTCGACGCGGCGGTACATGGAGGTGACCGGCTGCGGGCCGCGAGTCGTCTTCATCACGACCTGGCCGCCGCGCACTACGAGGTCCCGCCCTTCAACGAGTTGCACGCCCATCTGCTTCGCGAGGAAGGTGTGCTCGAAGTAGGCCGAGTTGAACACGCCCGGCGTCAGGAGCACCGCCGTGCCGTCGCCCTGGATGGTGTAGATCGCCTGCTGGAGCTGGTTTGCGTAGTTCGCCACCGGGAGCACGCGCGACTTTTCGAAGATGCGCGGCATGGTGCGCGTGCTGATCAGCCGATTCTGGAGGACGTAGGAGACGCCGCTGGGGGTGCGCGCGTTGTCTTCGAGCACGTAGAACGAGCCGTTGCGGTCGCGCACGAGGTCGATGCCGGCGATCACGATCCAGGCGCCGGCCGGCGGTGTGAATCCCATGACCGATGGGTCGAAGTTCGGTGAATTGAAGACGACATCCGGCGGGATGAGGCCCTCGGTGATGATTCGCTGCTCGTTGTAGACGTCCTGGACGAAGGCGTTGAGCGCGAGCACGCGCTGCTTCAGGCCGTTTTCGACGTGGGTCCATTCGTGCGGCGCGATGACGCGCGGGATGAGGTCGAACGGGAAGATTCGTTCAATCCCGGAGGTCTCGTTATAGACGGTGAAGGTGATGCCGAGGTTCAGGAAGGAGAGGTCGGCGCGCTGGCGAATCTCGTTGAGGTCGCCGTCGGTGATGAGTTTGAGGGCGTCGGCCACAGCGCGGCAGTGATCCCGGGGGATCCCCGGCCGCTCGAACATTTCGTCGTAGTCGGCGCTGCAGTCGTAGTCCCATGCGAGCTGACCCATGTTCGGCAGCCTACGGCGAGTTGGTTACGGCGACGTTTCGTGTGCAAGTCCCTTCGGTTTCCCGGGGAAAGGCGACGAAGCTTCGCTGCTCGTAAAGCAGTATGAGGGTGAGCCGTGCGCAATTCCAGATCGCAGCGTGAATGGCGGCATTGCAACGACGCGACGAACGGCGCGCGGCGGCAGGCCGGGGCGCGAGGTCACTCCGGCTGGAGTTGCACGGAGTAAGTTTCGCCGTCCGGGACGGTGCTCGGGCTCAACACGAGCGTGAGCTGGCTCAGGTCCGAATCGTTCGTTGTGAAGGCCGCGATTTTCGTCGTGCCCTCGCTCACTGCCCCGTTGGCGTCCTTGCGGTAGCTGGACATCATGTGTGCCCGCTGAAGTTCCACGCCCTTGCCGTCCAGGATCTGGGGCGCGAAGTCGTGTGGGCCGCCGTTCCAGTTGCCAACGACCTCGATTCCCACCCAGCGACGCGGAGAGCCACTGCTACTGCCATACTTTCCCTGTTCGCCGCTGATTACTCGGCTGGCATCCCCGGCGACCACTGCAATCGCAGGAATCGGGAACTCAGCGTCGCCGTCCGCCGCCTTGAGGACGTCCTTCATGGCGACCGTGATAAACGACGGCTCCCCCTCGAACTTCGCGATCGCTCCAAGTTCGAACTCGACGGCCGCATCGAGCTTCGTCGTGGGGAAGACCGTGGTTGTGACCTGGCCATCGGACGAGGAGCTGCCGGGCACCAGGCGCTTGCCGTCCACGCGCAGGGTGGCCTGCGTGAGCATCGTCAGCCCTCCCGGGAGGTCGACTGAGATGCGCGTCTCAGAAGGTGTGCGGTAGCCGATGACCCGTGCTTCGCGGCCGTCGACGGTGATGACCGTCTCGACAAAGCCCTGCCGCTCGAAGGTTGCGAGGGTTGGTGCGCGCGATGACTCGCCCGAATCGAACGCGCACGCCGCTCCCGAACCCATCGCCAGAAGGCCGATGACCGCGACGACCCAGGTCGCGCGGGACAATAGGAAACGAGATGCTGGCGCCGGGGACGAGGTGCTGTTCATTCGATTCCGCTCCAATGACGTCACTCGAGTATACGCTTCCCGAATGGGCCTTCGAGCGACTGCCCGGGTGGTCCGAGCGGTGCTCCTCACCGTCCGGTTCAGACCCAGTCTTGCGCGCCGACTTCGAGCACTTTGCAATCGACCAGGAACGTGCGCAGGAGGCGGTTGAATTCGGTCGGCTGCTCCAGGTTCGAGAGGTGGCCAGCGCCTTCGATGGTGGCGAATCGCACGTCCTGCAGGTGCTCCGTCATCGCGCTGGTGATGCTCGGGGCGATGAGCGTGTCGTGCTCCGAGGTGATGACGAGGGCCGGGACCGCGATGCCAGCGAGCGTTTCGGTCGAATCCGGGCGGGCGGCCATGGCCTCGGCGGCGATGGCGATCGCTTCTGACGGCTGGCTGGCGATGATGCTCTTCACGAGGGCGAGGGTCTCAGCCGGGGCCTCGGCGGAGAGCAGCGGCGGCGGATTCTCGGCAAGGAAGGTGTGTCCTTCGCTGCGAATGCGGGCGGCGAGGCCGTGGCGGCGCTCGCGGGCGGCTTCGTCGTCGGCGTCACCGCGGGTGTTGGCGAAGACGAACCCAGCGGCGAGTTCGGGGTAGCGGCGGGCGAAGGCGAGGGCCACGTAGCCGCCCATCGAGAGCCCGACGGCCACGACGTTCTCGAGCCCGGCAGCGTGGACCGCACTGGCGGCCATGTCAGCGGCAGCGTCCATCGTGGTCGCCCCGTTGCGGAAGTAATCGGGCGCGATGATCGTGAATTCGGTCCCGAAGGCGGTGATCTGGGGCTCCCACATGGTGTGGTCGAGCGGGAAGGCGTGAAGGAGGAGCAGGCCGGTGGTTGGCATGGGAGGGAGTTCCTTTGGAGGTTGAGTGACGAGGACTGAGGACTGAGTTA
>JBBSKE010000133.1:0-8767 GCA_038256595.1 Tepidiformales bacterium
ATCGTGCTCCTCGTGCTGGTCATCGCCTTGCTGGCAGTCGCGCAGTTCCGCGATGCCGTCTTCGTCTGGGTGGTGGCGGCGGCAAACGTCGCCGTCTCCACCTTCCAGGAGATCCGGGCGACCCACACCCTGCGCCAGCTCAAAGCCCTTACCGCGCCCCACGCTACCGTCGTCCGCGATGGCATCGAAGCGCCGATTCTTTCCGAACTCGTGGTCCAGGGCGACGTTATCCACCTCAAGCAGGGCGACCAGGTGGTGGCCGATGGCCATGTCATCTCGCGCAATGCCGAGGTCGATGAATCGCTCCTTACGGGCGAATCCGACAGTGTCGCCAAGCGCCCCGGCGACGAACTGCGCTCCGGCAGCTTCTGCACGGCCGGCGATTGCTACTACACGGCCGAACAGGTGGGCACGGACGCTTACGCCATGCGCCTCGCCTCCGATGCGCGCACCAAGGTCCACCGGACGACGCCGCTGCAGGCGCGATTCCAGCGCATCCTCCGCGTCCTCCTGACGGCGACCGCCGTGCTCGCCCTCCTCCTGCTCATCCAGTACAACGTCTCCGATGGCAGCGACCGCGGCCTCACGGAGTCGATCAAGGCGATCACCGCGACGGTCACGACGGTCGTGCCCACGGGCTTGCTGCTGGGGATGACCGTCGCCTTCGCCGTAGGAGCTGTGCGCGTCTCCCGCTCTGGCGCGATCGTGCAGGACATCAACGCGGTCGAAGCGCTGAACTACGTCGATATCATCTGCCTCGACAAGACCGGCACGATCACCGCCAACCGGCTCGAAATGGAGCGGGTGAAATGGATCGGCGAGACGCGCGTGGACCTCGGCTGGCTGTCCGCCTTCGTGAGCGCGAGCGCCGGCGATAGCAAGACTGCTGGTGCGCTCGCCGACGCCCTCGCGCGCGAATCGAACGGCGCCCGCGCCGACGGCAACATCCCCTTCAATTCGGAACGGCGCTGGAGTGCGATGCGCATGGCCCTCGGCGAGCAGCGGCGCACGTTCATTCTCGGTGCGCCCGAGACGGTGCTGCCGCTTTCGGACGGACCCGGGACCGCGGAACTGCTGCAGGCCTACCGCGAATCCGCCGAACGGGGCATGCGCGGCGTTATCTTCGCCGAAGCGGCAGAACTCCCCCCGGACGCCCAGACGCCACCACGAAGCGTCCGTGCGCTCGCCCTCATCACCCTCTCCGATGCCCTGCGCATGGAAGTGAAGCCCGCCTTTGAGATGATGGCGCGGCTCGGCATCGAACCGAAAATCATTAGCGGCGACAACCCCGGAACGGTCGCCGCACTGCTCGCCCAACTGGGGATCACCCTCAAAGGCGGCGCTATCTCCGGGGCCGAACTCGAAGCGACCCACCCGGACGCCCTCCCCGCGACGATCGAAGCGAACAGCGTCTTCGGGCGCATCGCCCCGGCCCAGAAAGCCCAGATTGTCTCGATCCTGCGCGAACAGGGCCACTTCGTCGCCATGGTCGGCGATGGCGCGAACGACGTGCAGGCCCTGCGCGCGGCCGATGTCGCAGTGGCGATGGCATCGGGCACGGCCACCTCGCGGGCGGTCGCCGGGATCGTGCTCCTGAATGACTCCTTTGAGGCGCTGATTCGCGGCACGAAGGAAGCGACCGCCGTCCTCGGCAACGCCGCCCGCCTGAGCAAGCTCTTCATTGCCAAGAGCCTCTATGCCTACCTCCTGATTATCGCGACCAACATGCTCGGCCTCGGCTTCCCCTTCCTCCCCCGCCACGGATCGCTGACGGCGCTGATCACGCTCGGCATCCCGGCGATTTTCATCTCGATCAGCATCCCACCACCCGACGCCGGCCGGGATTTCACGCGCAAAGTGCTGCGTTTCGCGCTGCCCGCCTCGCTCGCGGTCGCCGCCAGTTCGATCGGCGTCCACCTCCTCGTCGATGGCCTGATGGACCGGAATATCGCCGAGGCGCGCACGCTCGTCTCGCTCACGCTGGGCGTCACTGGCCTCTTCCTCGTGCTCGAGGTGCTCGGCTTCGAAGGCGCCTCGTTCCGCAGCCTCACCCGGCCGGTGATGACGACCGTGCTCTGCATCGGCCTGCTCGGGGCGCTCGTCTTCACCATTTACGTGCCCTCGCTGCGCACCTTTTTCGATTTCCAGGAGGTGCAGTGGTGGGGCTGGACGATCGTCATCGTCGCGAGCGCCCTGACGCTGGTCGCCCAGTACGTCTTCACGCGTTACTACCAGCAGATCATCGATGTCGTGATCGCAAAGCCGAAAAACAACGACGAACTGCGCGGCCGCGCGAACTGAGGGCGGCGCACCCGGCCGCCGATGTACTACCAAGAGTTCCTGGTCATGTGCGAACCTCGCAGCGAGCCACCGGAACCACGCTCGCGGGCCAAACTCGCGACCTTACGGCTGCCAGCATCCGAACCACGGCAGACCCCGCCACATCGCTGCTAGAATCTCTCGATGCGCGCCGGCAACCGAATTCTCATCTATGGGCCGAGTGGGGCCGGGAAAACCACGTTCGCGAACGCCCTCGGCGCCATCCTCGGCCTGCCAGTGATCGAACTCGACGCCATCCAGTTCGCAAAGCCGAAGTGGAAGCACTCGACCCGCGAGGAGTACCTCGCGGCGTTCGAAACGGCCATCGAAGCGGCGGAAAGTGGCTGGATCGTCGAAGGTAATGACACAGGCGAGGACGCTCCAGCCCTCGGATTGGCGGACACGATTATCTGGCTGCGATTGCCGTTCCGGGTCACCTATCCGCGCCTCGCCTGGCGAACAGTCCGGTGGGTCTACACGAAAGAGCTCCTCTGGGGCGGGAATCGGGCGAGCTGGAAGAGCATTTGCGGGCGCCGCTCATTCCTCGCCTGGGGGCTCTACGACTGGCGCCGGAACCAGTCGCGCACGCGGCAACGGCTGCGCAATCGCACGCCCGGCACGCGCGTCCATATCTTTCGCTCGCAGAGAGCGGTCGACCGCTTCCTCGCCTCTCTGTACGAGCATCGCGAGCAGGCGGCTGAGCCACCGCGCTGCTAGCATCGCAGCATGAAATGCGGGAACAAGGTTGTCGTTTTCGGCCCCAGCGGCTCGGGCAAGAGCACCCTCGGGCGCAAACTCGGCGAGGCCTGGGGGCTTCCGCACTTCGAACTCGACGCCATCTTCCACAACAAGCCGGACTGGGACGACGCATCGCCCGAGGAGTTTCGCGAGGCGGTGAGCGCCCACCTCGCGGCCAACCCGGGCGGCTGGGTGTTCGATGGCAACTACGGTTCGGTCGCGGATCTGCTCATGGCCGAAGCGGACCTCGCGATCTGGCTCCGGCTCCCGTTCCGGGTGGTCTATCCACGGCTCGTGCGGCGAACGTTCAAGCGCGCGGCAACGCGAGAGCTGCTCTGGGGTACGAACTACGAGCGCTGGAAGGATGTCCTCGGTCGCGAGTCCATGCTCGTCTGGGGCATCACGAACTGGAAGCCCCACCACGAGAAAACCCGGGCGAAGCTGCGAAATGCGCCCCTCAGCGTGCGTATCGTGGTCCTCCGCTCGGCCAGAGACGTGGCGCGATTCCTCGAAGATGCCACAAAATCCGGCTGACCGAGGTGGGCGACGGTGAACGAGGGTGCGCCTCTGCGTGCCCGGAAAGTGGTCGTGGCGGGCCCGATGGGCGCCGGGAAAACGACCTTCTCGCGCACGCTTTCGCAGGCCTGGGGGCTGCCCCATATCGAAGTCGATGCCTACAGCCACGCCTACCCCGGGAACTATCTGGAAAGCGTGCAGCACCTCCGCGACGCAGTGCGAACCGCACTCACTTCGAACCACGAGGGCTGGCTTTTTGATGGCACCGATGAACGCGTGATGGATATCGCGTTCGAACAAGCAGACACGCTCATCTGGCTGCAGATGCCGTTCTGCATCGCCTATTCGCGCCTCATCCTGCGGACATTTAAGCGGCTGGTGACCCGCCAGCTGCTCTGGGGCACCCACCGCGACCAGTGGCGGACGTTACTCCGCTGGTACTCGCCGCCCGCGCTGGGGCTCATCCTCTGGCGAGGGCACTTTCGCAAGACCCGCGGCCGAATCCTACGCGCCGGTCCGAACCTGGAAGTGATCATCCTGCGCTCGCCGGGCGAGGTCTCGCGCTGGCTGGCCGCGGCTGAAAGTCGGCCCGAGGTCCGATCCGGTGACTGAGCGAACCATCAAAGTGGCAGGACTACGATAAATCCCGTCCCACGGCCGGCAGTGCCGGGATTGGCCAAATGAGCTGGCGCTGCCGTACAACTGTCCCCATGCGCATCTTAAGCTGGAATCTCAACGCTCGCCGCGACAGCAAATCGCAGGTCCTCGCTCTCGCCGCGCTAGAACCAGAAATTGTAGTGCTCCAGGAAGTCACCCTGGGAAGTCAGCCGCGACTCTGTGAACTGCTCTCGGATCACGGCTTGACCTCATCCGTCTCCGGCCTCGACGTGATGGAGCGCGGGACCCAGCCGCCCCTCCCACGCTTCGTCATGATCGCCAGCCGATGGCCGATTGCGCTCATGGAACCTGTCGACGTTCCTTCGCCGGAAGTCGCCCTCCATGTGACGGCATACGGGCCGGGCGGTCCGCTCGAAGTTGTCGGTGTCCATATCCCGGTCGCATCTCGGATACCGCCCTTGAAACCCCTGACCCAAGAGGGCGTAGCCGCATTGCTCAAGGACCGCGCAGCATCCCCTTTGGTTCTTTGCGGCGACTTCAACGCTCCAAGGGGCGAGACCCCTTCTGGCGAGGTCATCCCGTTTTCTACGAAACGAGGGCCTCGCGCCAGGGAGGCTGAACTTGGGCTTATGAGCGGCATCCGCGAGTTCGGCTTCGAGGACTGCTTTCGCACGGTAAACGGCTACGCGGTGGACACGGCAAGTTGGTACTGGAGACAGCGTGGGGTGAATGTTGGCTTTCGCATCGATCACGCTTTCGCCAGCGCAAGTCTGCAGACTTCGGCCTGCTGGTACGAACACGGCTTTCGCGAGGCACGACTAAGCGACCATTCGCCAATCGTCGCTGATGTCCTGTTTCGTCCTCGCTCGACCGGGAGCACCCCGGCCGGCTATATCCCCACGCCCGCACCCGAAACGCCTTCGTAACCTGCCGAATCTACACTCGCCCGGCGACCCAGCGGGCGGTTCAAGCCGCGCGGGTGGAGGTTTCGGACCAACGTGAGATTGACCGATCGAGAAGTCGATAAACTCCTGGTTTCTGTCGCGGCCATGGTCGCGCGCGACCGGCGGGCTCGTGGCGTGCGCCTCAACTACCCCGAGGCCGTCGCCCTCATCGCCAGTGGCCTCCTCGAAAAGGCGCGGGACGGCCGCACCGTCGCCGAGCTGATGGCCATGCAGGGCGAGTTTGTGAAGCGCGACGACGTGATGGAGGGCGTGCCCGAGATGATCGAGAGCGTCCAGATCGAAGCCACTTTCCCACACGGGACGAAGCTCGTGACGCTTCACCACCCCATTCCATGAGCAGCGTCGATGCCCCGGGCGGCATCCTCTATGGCGATGGCGACATCATCCTCAACGCCGGGCGCGACGCGATTACGATGGAAGTGACGAATAGCGGCGACCGGGCAATCCAGGTCGGCTCGCACTTCCACTTCTTCGAGACGAACAACGCCCTCAAATTCGACCGCAAGGCAGCCTTCGGGCGGCGGCTCGATATCCCCTCCGGCACCTCCGTGCGCTTCGAAGCGGGCCAGACCCATGAGGTCTCGCTCGTCCTCTATGGCGGCGCGCGGCGCGTGGTCGGGTTCCAGGGCGTCACCGACGGTGATGGCTTCGACGCAGCGATGAAACGCGCCATCGACCGCGGCTTTCTCGCGAGCGGGGAGAACAACGGATGAGCTATCGCATCTCGCGCGAACGGTACGCGCACCTCTATGGGCCAACCACCGGCGACCGCATCCGCCTCGCCGATACGAACCTCTACGCGCAGATCGAGAGCGATTTCCACGTCCCTGGCGACGAAGCGACCTTCGGCGGCGGCAAATCGATCCGCGATGGCATGGCCCAGACAGCCTCCCGCGGCGAAGCGCTCGATTTGGTGATCACGAACGCGATCATCATCGACCACTGGGGCATCGTGAAGGCGGATATCGGCATCAAGGCCGGGCGAATCGCCGCGATTGGCGCTGCCGGCAACCCGGACACGATGGACGGCATTACGCCGGGCATGGTCATCGGCGCAGGCACGGAAGTGATCGCCGGGGAGCACCTGATCGTCACGGCCGGCGGTATCGACTCGCACGTCCACCTGATCTGCCCGCAGATCGTGCAGGACTCGCTGACCAACGGCATGACCACGCTCATCGGCGGCGGCACTGGCCCGGCGACCGGCACAAACGCGACCACCTGCACGCCGGGCGTCTGGAACATGCACCAGATGCTGATGGCGGCCGATTCCTACCCGGTGAACCTCGGCTTCCTCGGCAAGGGGAACAGTTCGGACCCATCGGCGCTCTGGGAACAGGTTGAGGCTGGCGCCTGTGGCCTGAAACTGCACGAAGACTGGGGCACGACCCCGGCGGCCATTGACACCTGCCTGCGCGTCGCCGATGCCTTCGACGTCCAGGTCGCCATCCACACAGACACCCTGAACGAGGCCGGTTTCGTCGAAAGCACGATTGCCGCGATCAACGGCCGCACGATCCACACCTACCACACGGAGGGCGCGGGCGGCGGACATGCCCCGGACATCATCCGGGTGGCCTCGCTGCCGAACGTGCTGCCTTCGTCCACGAATCCGACGCGGCCCTACACCATCAACACGATCCAGGAGCACCTGGACATGCTGATGGTCTGCCACCACCTGAACCCGAACGTGCCCGAGGATATCGCTTTCGCCGAGAGCCGGATTCGCGCTTCGACCATCGCCGCGGAGGACATTCTGCACGACATGGGCGCGATTTCGATGATGTCGAGCGATAGCCAGGCGATGGGCCGCGCCGGCGAAGTCGCCCTTCGGACCTGGCAGACCGCGCACAAGATGAAGGCCCAGCGCGGCCCGCTCCCGGGCGACCCACCCGGCGCCGACAACGCCCGGATCAAGCGCTACATCGCGAAATACACCATCAACCCGGCGATTACGCACGGCTTTTCGCACGAAATCGGTAGCGTCGAAACCGGCAAACTCGCCGACCTCGTGCTCTGGGACCCGCGATTCTTCGGGATCAAGCCGGAGATGGTGATCAAGGGCGGGTTCATCACCTGGGCGGCGATGGGCGACCCCGGCGCGAGCATCCCGACGCCCGAACCGGTGCGCTACCGGCCGATGTTCGGCGCGACTCTGCCCTCGACCCGCGTGCTGTTCACCTCGCAGGCGGCCATCTCCTCCGGCATCTTCGCGACCCTCGGCGTGCGCACGCGGCCGGTCGCCGTGAAGGGCACGCGCGACATCTCCAAGGCCTCGATGGTCCACAACGCCGAGATGCCGGACATCCAGGTGAACCCCGAGACCTTCGAGGTCAGCGTAGACGGCACCGTGGCGACCTGCGAGCCCGCGACCGAGTTGCCGATGGCCCAGAAGTACTTCCTCTTCTGATGGCCGGCGCGCTGCCCCTCCTGCGGCTGCTACAGATCACGGATTCGTCGTTCCCCGTGGGCGGATTCGCCTTCAGCCACGGCCTCGAATGGCTCGCGAAGGCAGGCTGGGTCGAGAACGAAGCGGACGTCGCCGCTGTGGTCGATACGTACGTGGTGCAGGGCGGCGGGGGCCAGTGGCTGCCCGCCGCGCTGGCGACCTGGCGCGCGTCGTCGCTTCCGGCCGTCTTTCGCGCGGACGACCGGCTCGATGCCTCGGTTGCGGTCGCGGGCGAGCGCGAAGCCGGGCGGGCGATGGGCGAGCGGCTCCTCGTCGGCGCGATCGATGGCCTCGGCGGCGAACGCACTGCTGCGCTGCTCGATGCGGTGCGCAGCCGCGAGCAGCCGGGCCAGTACGCGGCCGTATTCGGTGTCGTCGCGAGCGAATCCGGGGTCGAAGCGGCGGATATGCTGGCCGCTCTCGGCTCGATCATGGTCAACTCGGTCGCGCAGGCGGCGGTGCGGCTCGGCTGTATCGGCCAGTCCGCGGCCATTCGCATCACCTCTGGCGTCGGTCCGCGCCTGGCCAGCGTCGTCGAAACCACCCTCACCCGGAGAGCGCCGCGCACGTTCGGCGCGTTCACCCCCGGCCTCGACGTCGCGGGGATGCTCCACCCCACACTCAGCTTCAGGATGTTCGCCTCATGATCCGCAACCGCACCGCCACTACGCTCACTTCGAACCACAGCCACGGGCCCATGGACTATCGCCGGACGCGCACGAGGGGCACGATCGACCCCTCGGGCACGTTCCGTATCGGGGTCGCCGGGCCAGTCGGTTCGGGGAAGACGGCCTGCCTGCTCGCGCTCTGCGAAGTGCTGCGGGAGCGGCTGAACCTCGCGGTCATCACGAACGACATCTATTGCGACGAGGACGCGCTCTTCCTTACGCGGCACTCCGCACTCGCGGACGACCGGATCGTCGGCGTGGCGACCGGCGGGTGTCCGCACGCGGCCATTCGCGAGGACGCCAGCCTGAACCTGCGCGCCTTCGATGAACTCGCGCGGCGGCATGCTGGGCTCGAACTCGTGCTCATCGAAAGCGGCGGCGACAACCTCTCGGCCACCTTCAGCCCGGAACTCGTGGACCGCGTAATTTACGTGATCGATGTGGCCGGCGGCGACAAGATCCCGCGCAAGGGCGGCCCCGGGATCTGCAATTCG
>JBBSKE010000134.1:0-8726 GCA_038256595.1 Tepidiformales bacterium
GCTGTCGTTGTCGTGGTAGTCGTCGTCTGCGGTGTCGGATGCGGTGTTGGCGCAGACGTAGGCGTTGAGGCCGTCGAAATAGACGCCTTCGGCTTCGGTGCGGAGCATCGAGGCGGCGATAGCGGCCCAGGATTCGCCGGGGTTGGCGAGGAAGTCGGGCGAATGGTCGGTGGTCCAGTCTGCCGACGGCGCGTGTGGGCTGCTGGCGGCCTGGGCGTAGATGCCGCCGGCGCGAGCGAGCGCGCGAGCGAAGTAGGCGGCGCGCGAGCTCGTGGCCCCGGCGCGGTAGACGTTCTGTCGGCTCTTTGTGTACCTGGCGCGTTCCCATGGTCCTATCGCTTCGATAGTCAGCTGGTGGACGCCTTTGGCGGCCTTCCAGCTGATGCGGGAGATTTCGAGCGTCCAGGTGGTTCCGAACTCGCCGGTGCCATCGACCTCGTAGCCGGCGCGGAGCACGAGGGTGGCGCCGACGGCGATGCCGGGGATGACGGGCGGGATGTTGTTCGTGGGGAGGATGTCGTCGCCGCGGGTGAAGGTCGCGGTGAGGCGGGCCGAAGAGCCGTCGATTTTCGCGCTGAGCCGGGTCAGAAAGCTGGCCAATTCGGTCTCGGTGTCGTCGTAGGGCGCGCTCCAAACACCGTCGCATGTCGTGTAAAACCACTGCGCGGGGTCGTGCCAGTAGGCGCACATTTGGGCGCCGTGGGCCGTTTCCGCTTCCAGCGGAGACGGTTCGGAGAAGTAGGTCAAAGAATTGCGGCCGGGTGTGCCGACGGCGGTGTAGCTCCTTGTGTAGGGGACGAGTGCGGTTTCGCGTTCGCACCATCCGGCGACACAGGTGTTCTGGAAGCTGAGGATCCAGGGTGTTTGGACGTAGCTGATGCCGGAGAGGGCGTCGGCGTGCACGAGGGGCAGCCACGTCGAATAGGTGTTGTTGGTCTGCTGGGTGCCCTGGCCGAACATCGCGACGATGGCGGTCGCGCCTGCCGTGGTGAAGTCGTAGCCGGTGATGACGAGGTTGAAGTCGTCGGAGCCGCAGCAGGCGATACCGGTGGGGCTGGTGATGAGGGCGGAGATATCGGTCGTGCCGGCGGCTCCCCAGCTGAGGCCGCCGTTGGTGGAGATGGTGCGTCGAAGGGTGTTGCCGCCGCGAATCCAGAAGATGGCCCAATCGTCGGTGTTGTTCGCGAGGGTGGCGATGGTGACCCAGGTGATGACGGCGGACTCGTTGGCGGCGATGACATCGCCGCCGGATGTCCAGGTCGCGCCGTTGTCGGTGGACTGGCGGAAGGTGAGCCGGGCCTGACCGGTTTTGACGTAGACCATGAGGATCCGGGAGGGCCCGGAGGCGATCGCGACGCCAGTGCCGGAGACGGCCCCGGCGCCGAGGGAGGTCCAACTCGAGTAGGTCGAGCCGGAGGCTGGCGAGCTCACGCGGCTGACCTGGATAGTGCCGGAAGCGTTGCGGACGCGGACGAGGGAGCCGTCCGGGGCGACGCAGGAAGCGTGTGGTGTGTCGGATTCGGTGCCGTCGTACCACTGGGAGAAATCGAGTTGAGGTACGGCGTTGCGGAGTTGCTGATGGACGAGGGAGATGGCCGGGCGGCGCGAGCGCGCCCGCATGGCTGCGTCGAGGGATGGGTTCAGAGATAGCATGGAAGCATCGTGGCGCGTCCAATCCCGACCCACGATGAGCCCCTGGCGGGCGCACGAACAATGAGCGACAACCCCGGTCGCGTTCCGTTTCCCCGGGAAGTTCCGGCCAATGAGTCGCCATCATTCTGCTCGTTCGCAGGTGGGCCGCGAACACCTACGAATGGCGGACGAGGCGGGACTACGCCGCAATAATCCATAGGCGTACACTCGCTCGTGATGGAAAACACAAAGGCA
Organism: Tepidiformales bacterium; assembly: GCA_038256595.1. Lineage (GTDB taxonomy): Bacteria > Chloroflexota > Dehalococcoidia > Tepidiformales > Tepidiformaceae > JBBSKE01. The sequence goes on from JBBSKE010000134.1 coordinate 1,888, forward strand.
GGAAACACCTCAAACGGCGGAAATCAGGGGCGAGGAGGCCGCAAACCCCCACCCGATCTCGCGCTGTTGAAACCGCTCCAGGAGTTCCTGCATACCGAAGTCGCCGGTGGAATTGCGCTGCTGGCTGCAACGGTTGTCGCGCTCATCTGGGCGAATTCGGCCTGGGATGGCGCCTACGCAGACCTCTGGCACCGGCCGATCACAATCGACACCTCCCTGTTTAGGATCGACGAGAGCCTCGGCCATTTCGTGAACGACGGCCTGATGGCGATCTTCTTCTTCGTTGTTGGGCTAGAAATTAAGCGTGAACTCGTCCACGGCGAACTCGCGACCCCCCGAAAAGCGCTGCTCCCGGTGGTTGCGGCCCTCGGCGGGATGCTTGTGCCGGCCGGGATTTATCTCCTGTTTAATTCCTCGGGCGATGGTGCGAAGGGCTGGGGCATCCCGATGGCGACGGATATCGCTTTCGCAGTTGGTGTTCTGGCGATGCTCGGGCGCCGGGTGCCGTTGAGCCTGAAGGTGTTCCTGCTCGCGCTGGCCATCGTGGACGACCTCGGAGCCATCCTCGTTATCGCGGTGTTCTACTCCGAGGGCATCTCGATGGAGGCCCTCTTCTGGGCGGCGCTCGTCATCGGCGCGGTTGTCGCCGCGCAGCGGGTGGGCATAGAGGCCTTCAACGTCTATGTCGTACTCGGCGCACTCCTCTGGGTGGCCGTGCTGAAGTCTGGAATCCACGCGACCATCGCAGGCGTGGTCCTTGCGATGCTCACCCCCGCAAATCCACTCCATTCGTCCTCCGTGGCGGACGAGCGGATAGCCGCCCTCCTTGTTCGATTCGATGAGGCGGAAAAAGCTGGCCAACCCACGGATGTTTACCTCCGAGCGATGGAGCGCGTTGCCCGGGATGCATCCTCGCCGCTGGATCGGCTGGAGTCCGCTATCCACCCCTGGGCGAGCTTCGTGATCATCCCGATCTTTGCGCTGGCGAATGCTGGCCTGCCGCTCAGTGGCGACACGATCAAGGATGCGTTCACGAGCAGCGTCAGTCTTGGCATTGGCGCCGGTCTGATCGTCGGCAAGTTTACGGGAATCACGCTCGCGACCTGGCTGGTTGTCCGCTCGGGGCTCGCCGAAAAGCCAGCGGGCGTCAATTGGCGGCAGATTGCAGGCGCGGCGATGCTTGGCGGCATCGGCTTCACGGTTTCGCTCTTCGTCACGGGCCTTGCCTTCACCGAGCATCCAGAGATCGAACCCGAAGCAAAGATCGGCATTCTCTTCGCTTCGGCCATCGCCGGGATCCTGGGCTACACCTGGCTGCGAATCGTCTGCCGCGAAAACCTGCCGAACGCCCAGACCGACGAGGCACCGGCCTAGCGGGCGCCGGGGTCCATGCTGCGCTTTAGGCAATAGGGCCAGGTGCGGTGACGGTCACTGCATGCCCACGGCCATGTCTCTGCGTTGCAGGCCGCAGGACGGTAGCAGTAGGCGTTCCCGCCTTTACCTACGCCGAAGGAACATTCTTCGCGGCAATTCCCCCTCGGGATACACTTGTTCGTGATGGAAAACACAAAGGCAGGAAACAACACCAACAGCGGAAACCACGCACCAGGCAACGGCGACCCCGGTTCGGGCCGTTCCCTGATTCGGCCGCTCCAGGAATTCCTGCACACGGAAGTTGCCGGCGGCATTGTCCTGCTCGTTGCAACAATCGTCGCGCTCGCCTGGGCGAACTCTCCCTGGGATGGAGCGTACGTCGACCTCTGGCATCGCCCCCTTTCGTTCGACACTTCCCTCTTCAGGGTGGATGAGGACCTTGGCCACCTGGTCAATGACGGCCTCATGGCGATCTTCTTTTTCGTCGTTGGGCTCGAAATCAAGCGCGAGTTGGTCAGCGGCGAACTCGCCACCCCGCGTAAAGCGCTCCTCCCCGTTGCCGCGGCGCTCGGAGGCATGCTCGTCCCCGCTGCGATCTACCTCGCATTCAACAGCTCGGGCGATGGCGCGAAGGGCTGGGGCATCCCGATGGCAACGGACATCGCCTTCGCTCTCGGCGTCCTCGCTATGCTTGGGCGGCGGGTGCCCCTCAGTCTTAAGGTCTTCCTTCTCGCGCTCGCCATCGTCGACGACCTTGGCGCAATTCTCGTGATCGCAGTTTTCTACTCCGACGGCATTTCGTTGGAAGCTCTCACCTGGGCGGGCGTCGTCATTGTCGGCGTGATCGCTGCGCAGCGGGCCGGCGTGCAGTCGGTGAATATCTACCTTGTGCTCGGAGTGCTTCTCTGGGTGGCAGTGTTGAAGTCAGGCATCCATGCGACGATCGCCGGCGTTGTCCTCGCTTTGCTCACTCCTTCCAAACCCCTGCATTCGCCCGCTGAGGCCGACAGGCAAATTGAGGTGCTCCTGGAACGGATCAAAGTGGCTGAGGCGGCTGGGCAGTCGACCGATGTCTACCAGCGCGAGATTGAACGCGTCGCGCGCGATGCCGCTTCCCCGCTGAACCGGCTGGAGTCGGTCCTGCACCCATGGGCCAGCTTCGTCATCATCCCGATTTTCGCGCTTGCGAACGCCGGTCTGCCGCTCAGTGGCGAGGCAGTGAAAGATGCCGTTTCGAGCCGCGTCGGCCTCGGGATTGGCGCAGGTTTGATCCTGGGAAAATTCGCGGGAATCACGATCGCAACGTGGCTCGTTGTCCGGCTTGGCCTGGCCGAATTGCCGCCGGGCCTCAGGTGGCGCCAGATCTCGGGAGCCGCCCTGCTCGCGGGCATCGGCTTTACGGTCTCGCTCTTTATCACCGGACTCGCCTTCAGCCAGAATCCAGATATCGAAGCGGAGGCGAAGATCGGCATCCTGATTGCCTCGGCCATGGCGGGGATCGCTGGCTACACCTGGCTCAGGCTCGCCTGCAAGGAAGAGTTGCCGAAGGTCGAGGCGGAGGGGCTGCCGGCGTAGGCGTGGCTGGGTAACGTTATCCGCGCCTCCGCCCCACTGCCACTCGCGCTGGTCCCACCGATTCGGCGGCTCGAAGGGCCAGCGCGAGACTGACCACGTGGTCGTCGTGGCCCGACTCGTCGCCCCAGCGCAGTTCGCGGCCACTGCCGTAGCGGGATTCGCAGGCGGCCAGTTCGCGGCGGAGGGCGAGGGCTTCGGTGCTGCCGTCGTTCGCGAAAATGCGCAGGCGGCCGGTGTCGATGGCGCTGATGAGCGCGTAGCCGAGCGCCGATTTGCTCGCCCCGGTGAAGTGCAGCCGTTCGACAAGGTCGCCAAGTGCCTCCTGGAGCGACGCGGCGATGGGTCCGCCGAGCCCGGTGCCATCCACCACCAGCCGTTCGAGCCGCCAGCTTCGAGCGAGCGCAAGCACCTCGCTTTCGACCACGCGATAGGCCGCGCCATTCCAGGCATGCTGCTGGACCACCTCGCAGGCGCGGTCCGGGCGCAACCTCGCGATCGTGAGGACGGTCGCATCGGCGCGTTCGCCGTCGCCGCCGACATCGAGGCCGGCCACATACCGTTCGCCCGCGACCGGGCCAGCGAGCCGCGGAAAGTCGCCCGCGATCGCCGCCAATTGCGCGTTCGAGAACATCCGTCCGGCCGATTCGACCGTGCGCAGGCCGTACTGGCTGAGGAAGAGCGGGTGATTCGCGCCGAGGCGGTCGCGCTCCTGGCGAACGTACTCGCCGTACATCGGCCGCGACTCGGCCACCCGCTGCCAGGGGACTTCGTGGTGGAGCCGCATCCCCTTCGTGCCCGGCAGGCGCGCCGCATCGAGCTTCCGGTTCTGGGAGACCGCGTGGTCGAGCAGCGTGCGGCCGTTCCAGGGCGTCCCGAAGAGCACCGTGCTCGCGCCGGTCGAAGCAGCCATTGGGCGAAACTGGCGGTCAAACCACTCCTCCTCGATGTCCTGCGCTTCGTCCGCGATGAGCGCGATCGAGGCGGTGTGGCCCGGACTGTGGGCCGAAGGTGAGGCACTGAGGAAGATAACCTGCGCGCGGCCGGCGATGATCCGGTTCTCCTCGCGGCGAGCAGCCCGCGCCCCGCCGAGGTCGCGGGTCACGCGTTCGAGGGCCCGCCAGCTTCGCTCCTCGCTGATTCGCCCCTGCGGCCGGTAGGTTGGCGCGCAGACGACGATGCTGCCGCCGCTCTCGGCGTGCGCGAGCAGGAGCGCGGAAACGAGCGCGGCGCGGACCTCGTTCTTGCCCGCCTGCCGCGGGAAGAGGACCGTGAACGTCTGGCCGCGCGCCCGCCAGCACGCCCCGGAGGAGGCTGCGGAACACCTCCGACTGGTAGTCGCGCAGGAATGGCGCGCGGGGCGACGGCACGGTGCTGGTTCGCATGTTCAAAACCGTGCCGCGGGCCCCGGGCAAGCCGGAAGAGGCGGATGGCGGCGCACTAACCGCGATTTGCAGCATCTATTCCAACGATTGCTGCGCGCGCGTAGTATCGGCGGCCAGCAGTGAATATGTTCGTAACAACCGACGCCTACCTCCTCCAGCTCCTGCGCGATGGCAAAGTCGATGCGGAGATTGCGGTGCGCCTCCAGATAACGCGGACGGCCCTGCAGCTGCGCATCGACGCCCTCTGCCGCAGCGCCGGCGTGGTCAATCGCGACGAACTGCGCGCCTGGATCGAGACGGTCGATACCGCCGAATACGAACTCATCCCGGCGGCCGAAATCGTGGAAGTGGCGATTCCGGGGGCGCCGCCCCCGCCACGATACCGCCGGACCTCGCCGATCGTGGTTCGAACCGCGGCCTCGATGGCGGCGGCGATGCTCGGGCTGGCCGGCCTCGTGAGCATGAACACCGGACCATCGACGCAGCCGCTGACGACCCGTGGAGTCACGATTTTGCCCGCCGCGACGGTCGCCCCAGCAATGCAGGCGGCGGTCTCGGTCCCGATTGGCCCGGACCTGCAGCCGGAGCGAGCGCTGGTGGTCACCCGTTCGAACGAGGCGCAGCAGCTGCCCCCGGGAGTGACCATGCTCGTCGAATTGAGGTCAGGAGACCGGACCACAGGGCTGGAACTGGTGACCGGCAGCGATGATGGCTCGCTGGCGCGGCTAAGCGTGCTCTCGGCGCCTTCGGACGGCGTCATCACCTCCACGGCAACCCTGCCGAACGGCGAAATCATGTTCTCGGCGGTCTGCCAGGACGGTGAGTGCGACTCGACCAGCGGCGCGGGCAACGCCTGGACCACGTTCTACCGCTCCGACGACGGGGGCGCCACCTGGATGCGCCACAGCCAGCGCGACGGCCGCTGGACGCTCATCGGCATCGACGACGGCCGCTATGTCGCGAGCCGCGCGGACGGCGCCTGGACGCCGGTTGGCTCCGAACACTTCGCCGGCCAGCAGCTGGTCCAGTGGCACCAGAAGCTCGCGACGGTCGCTTCGACGCGCATCCAGCTCGCCGGCAGCAGCGAGCCGCGGCCGATTCTCGCGCGGCCGATGGGCGCGGGCGGCCAGGTCGAAGGCGGCTGGTGGATGCGCACCGAGACGGCCATCACCTGGACGCCGCAGTTCCGCCCGGGCTCGACCTACTACACCGGCATCTACGGGAGCGCCTACGGCAACCCCATCGCCGAATTCGAATCGGTCGAGCCGCTGGAAGTGCGCGGCCGCCTCGGGGATGGCCGCTACGCCGCCAATCGCGCCGGCGAGGCAGTCATCGTCACCGCCGCGGACGGCACCCTCGCCCCCATCGCCGGCCTCGCCCCCAACACGCGGATCCTCATGGTGATCCCGGAATAGACCGCCGATAATGGCCATGCGCTCTCAGGGGCGCAGAGTGGATTCGAGCGGAGGACGCGGCATGGCGAGGGCGAGCAAGCGCAAGTGGTTCCTGGTGGCTGCGATGCTCGTCGGGCTGGCCGGTCCTCATTGGCGCGAGCGAGATACCAATGTGGTCTACCACGCTGCACCCCAGGTCGGCTGGTATGCCAATCCGGTGAGTGGCTTCCCCAGCGTCGCCACCAACGACTACGCGATCGATCCTGACGGGTTGCCCTGCTTCGCGGCAGCGATCGACGATTCGTCCGGTGTGCTGAACAGCGTGAGCGCGTGGAACGGCAAGTCGCTCTTCTGCGTGGAGATCCTGCGCGCGGTGGTCGCAAAATGACGAAAGCGAGCACGCGGAAACACATCATGGCGGCGGCGATGGTCGTGGTCCTGGGCGGGCTTACGCTTGCGACGTTTCTGGCGTTGCGCGCCGGCACCGGTGCCGGTGACCCAGCGTCGGTTGTGGCAGACCTTACGCCACGACAACCGCGGCCCCGGCCTATCTATCCTGAATGGGAGTCTGCCTCGTTTGAGTTGCCGCAAGATTCCTACAGCGTCTACCGCTTCCAGCGGGACTCTGGCTTCGTCCCGACCGCTTCGGGCTGGCTGACCGACACGTACAACGGTCTCGAGATTGCCCCAGAACGGCTCAACCAGCGGGACGCGGAACGCGACCGCTGCCCGGACGGGTCGAATGCGAAGCGCGTGACAGGACAGACGGCGAGCGACTCGCTCGCAGCCCAGCCAGACCTCGGCACAAACATCGCGAACTTGCCCGGGAAGCCATTTATGCTTGAGGCGCGAACCTGCGACGGTGTTGCCCGGTTTGCCCGCGGGGATTTCTCCCCCTCCGACCCAACAAGCCACTCCTACTGGGTCGAGCGTGACCTCGCGACAAGCTACGTGACGTGGTCCGCGAGTTCTTCTCGCTGGCAGCCTCTGCAGATAGGCGACCTCTCTGGAGCGGTCGCTGATCCGTACATTGGCCAGAGTGGAAAGGTCCTCGTGGGCTGCTTCGCGGGGGTGCATGACAGCGACTCCGGTGTGACCACCAGCGTCGCGTCGA